>NZ_PSQF01000035.1:0-27675 GCF_003324125.1 Subdoligranulum sp. APC924/74
GCTTCGGTTCGCTGTTTCCGCCACTGGCGGCGCTCACCTTTGCAGCATCCAGTATTATCTGCGCTTTTGGCTTAGCATCTGCCGTACCTCGCTCGCCGTATCGGCACTTAGAATTATGCGGTTTTGCCCTAAAAACCGGGGTGGCGCTTGCCCGCTGCCCCGCGCTTATAATAAGGTAGTTTGTCTATGCTTCTTACCCCTGAATATATTTTCCGTGCCATTGAGGCCATCACGCCGGAGTTCCTGCGCCAGCACGGTATCACCGCCCTGGTGCTGGATGTGGATAATACCTTGACGGGGGATGGCAGCCAGCAGCTGGATGCCACCGTGCAGCAATGGCTGGATACTATGCGTGCCGCGGGTGTGCGGTTGACGATTGTTTCCAACAATACCGCCGCCCGCGTGCGCCCCTTTGCGGACCGTGTGGGCCTGGCTTGGGTGCCGCTGGCCTGCAAGCCGCTGCCGGTCGGCCTGGCCGTTGCCCGCCGCCGCCTTGGCGTTCGCAAAAATCAGATGGCCATGGTGGGCGACCAGATCTTTACGGACCGCCTTGCCGCGGGGCTGTACGGCATCCCCTGCCTGTATACCATGCCGCGTGGGGGCGACCACCAGCGCGGTGTGCAGTTCAAGCGCAGGTTTGAACCCTACTGGCTGGACCGGTATTACCAAAAAGGGGGCCGCCTGTATGAGTGAAGCACCGCGCTTTGGCACGGCTGGGCTTTCGGACAGCTACCGTGTCCGCAGCTTTGACCCGCAGGCCATGGCGGAGTATACGGCTTCCTTTGGGCTGACGGCGTTTGAATACCAGTGTGGGCGCGGTGTGCGCCTGGGGCTGGATAAAGCCGCCGCCTTAAAAGAAGCGTTTGATGCAAAAGGCATCACTTTCTCGGTCCATGCGCCGTACTACATCAGCATGAGCAGCCTGGAGGAGGACAAGCGGCTGAACAGCGTGAACTACCTGCTGCAAAGCTGCGCACTGGTCAAGGCACTGGGTGGCCGCAGGGTCATCTTCCATGCGGGCAGCTGCGGCAAGCAGAGCCGGGAAGCCGCACTGGAAAAGGCGCTGGACACCATGCGCCGCGCCGTTCAGGCCGTGGATGAAGCCGGTTATGGCGACTGTATCCTTTGCCCTGAAACGATGGGCAAGGTGAACCAGCTGGGCACGCTGGATGAAGTGCTGGCCCTTTGCAGTGTGGATGAACGCATGATTCCCTGCGTGGATTTTGGCCACCTGTATGCCCGCAGCCAGGGCACCGAGCTGAACGATGAGACCGCCCCGGCAGATTATGCCGCCATCCTGGATGCCATTGCCGCAGCCTTGCCGGGGGAGCGGGCCAAAAAGTTCCACGCGCATTTTTCCCGCATTGCCTACACCAAGGGTGGGGAAAAATGCCACCTGACTTTTGCGGATACCGAGTTTGGCCCGCCGCCTGCCCCGCTGATGCAGCTGCTGAAAACCCGTGGCCTGGCGCCCACCATTATCTGTGAATCCGCCGGAACCCAGGCCGAGGATGCGGCGGCGCTGAAAAAACTGTATGAACAAGGCTGAGAAAGCCCAAAAACAGCCAACAAAAGCCGAAAAAAACCAAAATATCACCCGAAAATCCCGCTAACCTCTTGCAATACTGGCGCTTTTCGGGTAAAATACTTACAGGTATGACAATGCAATGGCATTGCTTGAGGGGCGGCGGGGCCGCTTTTTCAAACAGGCCCGATACTAAAATTATGGAGGAGTTCCTATATGATCTCTGCAGGCGAATTTCGTAACGGTGTAACTTTTGAGCAGGACGGCCAGGTCCTTCAGGTCGTTGAGTTCCAGCATGTTAAGCCCGGCAAGGGCGCTGCTTTTGTGCGCACTAAGACCAAGAACGTGATTACCGGTTCCGTTGTTGAAACCAGCTACAACCCGACCGCTAAGTTCCCCCAGGCTTTCATTGAGCGCCGTGAGGTTACCTACTCTTACGAGGATGGCGACCTGTACTACTTCATGGATAATGAAACCTACGAGCAGATCCCCGTTGCCGCTGCCGATGTGCCGGAAAACTTCAAGTTCTGCAAAGAAAACGAAATCTGCAAACTGCTGTCCTACAAGGGCAAGGTTTTCAGCGTTGAAATCCCCAACTTCATCGAGCTGGAAGTTACCGAGACTGAGCCTGGCTTCAAGGGCAACACCGCTACCAACACCCTGAAGCCCGCTAAGGTTGAGACTGGTGCCGAGATCCGCGTGCCCCTGTTCATCAACGAGGGCGACAAGATCCGCATCGATACCCGCACCGGCGAGTATATGGAGCGCGTCTGATCTTAAAACAAATGGCCGGGCCGTGGTTTTTGCCGCGTCCCGGCTTTTTTGGAAAATTGCAAAAACAAACACCCTGTTTACAGTGCGTGAAGGAGGTTTTCCCTTATGGCTATGGATCTGAATGCAAAGGCCGCTTACATCCGCGGTATGATGAAAGGGATGGAGTTTGATCCCACCACCCAGGAAGGCAAGATCATTGTTGCAATGATGGACCTGCTGGAAGAGATGGCCGATGTTGTGAGCGAGCATGACGATGCCCTGGATCAGGCTTTTGACGAGCTGGACGCCATTGATGAAGATATGGATGATCTGGTGGACAGCATCTTCGGCGATGACGATGAGGACGAAGAAGAGGACGAGGATGACGACGGCGCATTTGAAACCAGCTATGAAGTCACCTGCCCCAACTGCGGTACCGTCAACATTGTGGATGAAGACACCCTGATGGACAGCGATAAGATCGTCTGCGCAGAGTGCGGCGCAGCTTTCGATGTGGAAGTTCTGCCCGACGATGCCGAGACGCCTGCCGATGCAGAAGCCGAAAGTACCGATGTGACCATCGAGTAAGCGGTTAAGTGCACAAAATAGAATAACAGATAGAAAATCACCCCTGTGGCCGGATTATTCTGGCCGCAGGGGTGATTTTTTGATTATTGAGGAAGAAAGGAATTTGCAGCGAGGTTGCAAACGCTGCCATAAACCTGTAGACGATGTGTAGGGGACGATGCTTGACCGTTCCGAAACCGTAAGACAATATATCATTATAAAATTTGTGATGCTCAATGATGTAAAAGCTCCGGCGTGGTCAGGTAGCAACGCCCTGCGGCACAGGGATGAAGTACAACAAAAAACAGCCCGGTCCAAACGGACCGGGCATTGTGGGTTCCTGTTTACTTTTTCTCGTTCTTCAGCTGATTGCGCAGCATGATATCGCCAAAGGTCAGGGCGTTGAACAAACCGCCGGCCTTGTTGGCCTGGCGCACAATGCGCGCCGGCAGAGGCTTGCTTTCATCGGTGGAAAGCAATACAATGTGAACCTTATCGGCCACGTCGGCATTGCCTTCCTTTTTGGTGGTCAGTACCTGCAGGTACACAACATAGGGGTCATGCATAGAACCATAGTAAATATCGTTGCCGCAGCGCACCAGCGGGCGGCCCTTATAGGTCAGACTGGGGGTAAAAGCCATCTCTTACAACCTTCTTTCGCTGTTGTTGTATCCGAAAAGCCGAAAATATAGCCTGTTTCTACAAACACAGCCGGATTTTGCGTTAAAAGACCTTGGAATCCACAAAGGATTCCGGCGGCTTTTGCCTTAAATCCGTCTTGCGTTTGCGAAATACGCGTCATTTTCTTTGTTTTCAGCTACACCTTAATCAATAAAAAATATTATACCATACAAGATAGGGGATTACAAATCTAATTTTTCGCGTTCGATCTTTTCTTCGTTCAAGGCAACGCGCTGGGTCAAAATGCGCACCTTGCTGTCCAGCTGACTGAGCCGGATGGACATAAAAAACTGTTTGGCCAGCAGCAAAAAGATGATGACGATATAAACAAAATTGATGGGGCTCTGGAACCCAAGCAGATACGCCGCCCAGTAGGCAATGCCGGGAAAGATGGCCAAAATCAGCAGAATGCCGCTGAACAGAAGCCAGAAAATGGTATCTTCGATCTGCACCTTAGCCAAACGCACGCGGCGCAGAATATAGGTTGCGGTGATCAGGCTGCCCAACACAAGGCATATACGGATAATTGGCTGATCAAACATGGCTTACAGGCTCCTTTCCGGGTAAGGCGTTTCGGTGTCCCGCTTGCGGAACCACTGAATCAGCAAAATGGAGATGGACATTTTGACCATATATTCAATGCTGCGCCAAAAGGTCAGGTAGCTTTGACCGGCCTCGCGCTCGCCCATCGTAACTTGTACTTCGCGTACCACAGCGCCGTTTTTGATCAGGTAACTGATGGTATCCGGCTCCGGGCCATAGTTCAAATTTTGGGCAAATTCTTCCACCATGGCGCGGTTGAACAGCCGCATGCCGCTGGTGGGGTCGCAGATGGCACGGCCGGTGGTCAGCCGGATGGACCAGCTGATGATGTAGCTGCCCAGCATGCGCAGGCTTTTGGGCTTTTTTACCGTCAAAAAGCGGCTGCCAATCACGATGTCGGCCCCGCTTTCCAGCTCTTCCAGCATGGCGGCGATATATTCCGGTCGGTGCTGGCCGTCAGCATCCAGCTGCATGGCGCAGTCATACCCGTTTTCGGCGGCATAGCGCAGCCCGGTCTGGAATGCACCTGCCAGCCCCAGGTTGACCGGCAGATCGATCAAGCGGAACCCATGTTCCCGGCAGATGGCCGCGGTTTTATCACGGCTGCCATCGTTGACTACAACATAGTCATACTGCGGGTAGTTCTTGACAATGCCGTTGACGACCTTGACAATATTGGCTTCCTCATTATATGCAGGAATAACAATCAGCAATTTTGACATAACAAATGTTCCTTATCCACTTGCCCGGCAAACACCGGGCAGATGTCAGCTTTGGTTTATGATCCCCATCATTTTATCAAATACGGCATCCCATGTAAAGTGCGCGTACACATTGCGGTACGCCGCCTCGGCACAGGCATGGGCGCGGGCGGGATCATCCAGCAGGGTCTGCAGCCCGGCGCGGATGGTTTCCACCGTGGTGTCCTGTGGCTGGCCGGGCAGCACAATGCCGTGGGTATCGTCCGGCAGCAGCTCCTCGGTTCCAGCGGTACGGGTGCACACGATGGGGCAGCGGCAGGCCGCGGCCTCCAGCAAGGTGGTGGGAAAGCCCTCGGCATACCGGGTGGGCAGACAGTATACATCTGCCTGCCGCAGCAGCTGGACCACCGCGTCATGCGGCAGGGCACCGGGGGTAACGGCCCCAAGGTCCGCCAGTTCCTGCTGCTGCGGACCGCTGCCAGCCGCCACCAGAACAACGCCCGGCAGCTGGGCCACGGCCTGGGCTAATAATCCGGCACCCTTTTCGGGAATCAGGCGGCCCACAAACAGCACGATCTTACGGTCGCCAAGGTTCAGCTTGGCGCGCCAGTCTGGCGCGTGGACGGCTTCCTGTTCCAAAGCAGCGGGGTCAATGGCGTTGGGCATGGTTCCTGCAGCCGTAATGCCAAAGGTGTGCAGCCAGCGGCAGGCAGCGGCGGAAACGCCATAGAACGGCGCGCCGGTGCCGCGCACCAGGCGGCAGGCAACCTGCTCATACAGCCGCCCGCAGGCCCCCAGCAGGCCGCTGCCCATCGGCATGTATCCGGTGGAATGGTCAATGACCAGCATGGGGATACCGCGGCGCTTGGCCGCGCGGGCAGCCCAGACGCTTTGGGTGTACATGCGGGTCTGCACCACGCAGAAATCGAGCTTTTGCGCCCAGATTTGCGCGGTCAGCGCGTCAAAGCGCGCCCCCGGCTTGATGACAGGAAAGCGCCCGTTCATGACAGGCCAGACGGGCAGGCGGTAAATTTCAATGCCATGCCCGTCAATTTCGTGCTCCGGCAGGTTGGGCAGAGCACTGGTAACCACAATGGCGCGGTGCCCGGCGGCAACAGTGCGGCGGGCGAGGTTCCAGGTGTAGCGCTCCACACCACCCACCGTGGGCAGGTACTGCGCAGAAAAATAACAAATCGTCATCGGGCAATCACCGCAAGCATGGCGTTCAGCAATACCCCGGCGTTGACTACGCACAGGCAGCAGACCAGGGTACAGGCGGACGGTTTGCCGCTGGCAACCTGGACCCGGCGGGGCAGGCAGGTAAGCAGGAACAACGGCAGCACGGGCAGAAGATACCGCCCCTGGAAGCCGTAAACGGTCTGGTAATAGGTCGGGGTCCACACAAGGCAGCCGGCAAAGGCCAACGCGGCGCACAGCAGCGCGGCCAGCGCACACCACACCCGGTAGCGCCCCTGGGGCAGCCCCGGTACGGGAACATCCTGCGCCGGAACGGCGGCATACCACAGCAGCAGGTAGAGCGTCAACACCCAGAACCAGGCCAGGTCCAGCGAGCTGTAGCTTAAGCTGCCGCCCACAAGGCCGCGCACCCAGTTGTCAGCATCCTGCACCACGCTGCGTACCAGCAGCATAGCCACGGCGGGCAGATTGTGCAGAATGTAACCGGGGGTAAAGGTGGTCTGGTCTTCCTCACTGGGGGTGCTCTGGCTGTCCCGCACGGTACGGACAGCATCGATCTCTTTGATCAGCACATTGCGGTCCAACGGGTAGCGGTCATCCTCCACGCCGGGGTAGATCTGGCAGGCGGAAAGCAACTCTGCACATTCATCACTGCTGAACATGGACTTGAAAAAGTCTCGGCGGTCAGCAGTGGCCAGCCGTTCCCGGCACATTTCGGCGTCGGTGGTCATCAGGTCGCGGTCCAGGTAAACCAGGGAAGCCGCACTCATGAATTCATCATCGGTCAGGCTGGAATGCTCCACTTCCTCCGGGCTGAAGAAAAAGCTCTGGCCCAGAACGGCGGCGGTCACATCGCCCTCCTGCAAGGCCTGCACCCAGAACTCCAGCTCCTTCTGCGGGATCTCGGTCACGCCCTCCACGCAGTAATACAGGCGGCGCACAAAGTTGGAAGCCGTGTTTTCGCGGTACTCGGCAGGCATGTTGGCAAACCGGTTGGAGGTTTTGCCGTCACCCGCGGCAGGGGCGGCATGCAGGGTACGATTGTCAGCTGCCTCTGTTGCTGTATAAGAAACCGCGGCAGCCGGGGTAGAACCCTGTGCGGAGGTGGTTTCCGTCTGGGTAGTCTGATTTTCAAACCCGGCAGAACCGGCCACCGAGGTGACCAGCACAGCGCGGTTGATGCTGAGCGCCAGCAGCACGCATCCGGCCAGATAAGCGGCTTTTTTGGTTGCGGCGCTCTGGCCAAAGCGGCTGTTGGGAATCAGCAGGAACAACGCTGCCAGCGGCAGGTAAACCAGTTTGGCCGGTGCCAGCAGGATGCCGAACACCGCCAGCGGCAGCCACAGCCGCACCGGCAGCACCGTGCCGTCCTTGCAGCCAAAAATCGCCTGCATACACAGCGCAGTAAAGGCAAACGCCAGCCCCAGCAGCAGGGAATCCCGGCTGAAAGAAGCCGCCAGATGCAGCGTCATGGGCAGCAGGGCCGCCGCAGCGAATACCCGCCTGCCAAACGGCGCGGCTTTAACGGCCAGCGCCGCTAACAAAGCGAACACAATTAAATTTGCTGTGCGCCCCAGCATCAGCGCCGGAACAAAGCCAAAGTGAAAAACATATGCCAGGAACACCGCTGCCGCGCTGAATAGATACAGCGTGGGATTGCGGTCGGTCTGCAGTTCTTCCAGCGCAGTGTGGCTGTCAAAACTGTCAGGGGTGGTGGTGAACAGATTTTCGCTCAGTTCCTGCCAGCTGAACACGGTGGTCTTTTCGTTTTGCAGCAGGGGGTCAAAGTCGTGCTCGCGGCGGTAGGTCATATCCAGCGGCACATTGCCCATCCGCCATTCATCCGGCGAGAGCATGTTGGCCCATTTGCAGGCTAAAGTAAAGGACTGGTTGATGTGGTATTTTTCGTCCGGCGCGGCATAGGGCGGCAGCACAAAGCTGTACAGCATGCCAAAGCAGAGCACCAGCACAAACACCAGCCGGTGCAGCGGCATGCGGCCCCGCATGGCAAAATAAATGCCAAGGAACACCACAACGCTGGCCAGCAGCCCGACCAGCAAAAAGAACCGGGTCAAAAATCCACCGATCTGTTTGTAAGTCACCAGCAGCGCCAGCGTGCCGTCTACGGCTTCGCCGTTTACGGTAAAGGTATCGTTCCACAGCACAGCGCCGTTGCTGCAGCCCACGGTCAACCGGCCGGAACCGGTATACTCCGGTTTCAGGGTCACGCGGTAGCGGCGGCCTGCGCTGCCGGTCACGGGGGTATCCAGCCCCATGCCGGTGTACTGCCCGGCCACAATGTTCGCCATATCGCCGGTGGAGCGGGCCAGCACCTCGCCGGTGTCGGCATCGGCAAGTTCCAGGTGCAGCTCACCGGTGGGTTGGCCGTTGCTGGTGCCAAACACAAAGGCCATGGCCAGCAGGTCATTGTCGGTATCAAAGGTCTGGGCAGCGCCGTTGGCTTCGTCCAGCTCGGCGCTGTACTGGCTGTAATCATCGCTGATGCGCTCCGACAGGCTCTTGTCATTGTTGGGGCGCACCGCGGCCAACCAAACCAGCACCACGGTCAGCAGGCAGGCAGCAACGGCGCACAAGGCGGTGCCCAGCGGGCTTTTCAGAAAATCCTTTATTTTGCTCATACGGGCTCCTCCCGGTTTTGGTGGTTCAGCGTTCAGGGGGTGTCCAAAACAAACACCGGAATATTTAACGTTTCAGCCGCACCCATCAAATCTTTGCGCCAAAGGCTTTTTTAACGGCGGCAGGCAGGCGGCCGTCCCGCAGCAGGATCTCTTCCACCGTGCCGCGCACAGCGCCCTCGCCGCCTTTTTGGCGGCAGATGAAATCCGCCCGCCCCAGCACAGGGCCGGCAGCATCGGCCGGGCAGGCCACAAAGCCGCACAGAGCCATGGCGGTCAAATCGTTCAGGTCATCGCCGCAATAGGCAACATCCTGCTTGGTCAGGCTGTGCTCAGCCATAAAACTGCTCAAAAAGGCGGCTTTGTCGTGTACGTTCTGGAACAGATAGTCAATGTGCAGGTCCTGGGCACGGCGGCGCACGGCTTCACATTCGCGCCCGGTGCAGATCATAACCTGCATCCCTGCCGCGCGGGCCAGCACGATCCCGGCCCCATCCTTGATGGCAAACTTTTTCAGCTCGTTGCCGGTGGAATCATAGTACACGCCGCCGTCTGTCATGGTGCCGTCTACATCCAGAACCAAAAGTCGAATCATGGGCAAACCTCGTTATTTTGCGTATTCGCTGGGGGTGATAAAGGTCACATCCAGCCCGCAGGCTTTAATGGCACCTGCCATGGCGGTGTTGAACGCAGCTCCGCGCCCGGTGTGAGCGTGCAGCAGGCTGTCGGCATAGGCGGGGGTACCGGGCTTGTAGCCATCGGCCCCGGCCAGCAGCACGGCCTTGGCACCGCACAGCCGCAGCAGCCGCAGCAGCATCAGTACACTGTTGCTGCCAAGGGATGCATTCTGCACATCCGGGGCCGCCAGCCGGTCATAATTGACCGCCAGCGCCCCCTGCGGCAGCGGCCGCAGGTTGGAGGTGAGCACAACAGGGCAGGGCAGGGCAGCAAGGTCCAGCTTTTCAAACCGCTTGCTGTTGGTAAAAAATGCATAATCCGGCTGGCAGAATTCCGGGCAGAAATTGGCCGAAACAATGCAGTCCGCCTTGGCGGCGGCCACAGCGCTGCGCCCAGCTTCCTCCGCCAGGCTGGCACCGGGGGCCAGCACCAGCACGGTCTTGCCGCCAAACGCGGTGCGCAGGGTATCCAGCGCGGCGGTGTCGTCAATGGCGCGGTTCTGGTATTCGCGGTACAGGCGGTCGGCATAGTCTTTATCGTATGCGGTGGCCTTGCTGCGGTCAAAACCGGCCAGAATATGGTTGATGTCCCGGTTGGTCAAATCGCCTTTGTCCAGATAATGCTCAGCGTAATCGCGGTGCAGGTTGTACCGTGCGCTCAGAAAGTAAGCCGGGGTGTAACCCCAGGCTGTCTCGCCTTTCAGCGGGGCGATATGGTCCTGGATGGCGTCCATCATCTCGTCAATGTCATAATGGCAGCCAAGGGTCTCGTTCATATAGTCGGCAATCAGCTCAATGGGCAGGTTGCCGGGAATGCGCCCCATGCCCATCAGGCTGCCGTCCACAGTGGTATCGCGGCCCAGGTGCTTGTCCAGAAATTCCTGCGCCAGGCAGAAAGAGAGCGCCATGTTCTCATGCAGGTGCAGCCCCACGCGGATATCCGGGGCCAGGTTGTGGTCCACCAGGCTGACGATGCGCTCTAAGTCACGCCGCCGCATGCTGCCGAAGGTATCCACAATGGAGAACTGGTACGGGTGAATCTCGTTTACCTGGTCTAAAATCCACAGCAAGTCTTTGTCGGCATAGCCCATAATGTTGATGGGGTTGATGGACAGCTTGTACCCGCGGGCCTTGACTTCGCGGGCAAAATCCATGCCTTCGCGGATATCGTAATCGTGGGCGGTAATGCGCAGCATCTCAATGCCGTGCCCCTCATAAGGGGACAGCTTGGCAATATCATAATTGGAGCGCATGGCCATGCCGCTGTACATGGTGCTGCCGGTGTGGGCAGGCAGCAGTCTGTTCAGCTCTTCAATGGTGTTGCAGACGGTCACATCGGGGTTGTAGCCATCCACATTGCGCAGAAAGCCCACTTCCACAATGTCAGTCCCGGCACGGGTCAGCGAGGCGATAATATCTTTGGCTGCGGCAAAGCCCCAGTTCCAGCTGTTCACATAGCCGCCGTCACGCAGGGTGCAGTCCAACAGTTTAATATCGGGCATTTATTCTTTTCCTTTCAGGATTTCGCTCACAAGGGCAAGGTCCTTGGGGGTGTCAACGCTCACAGTCTTGTACGGGCTGACGATAGCATGTACCTTGTGGCCGTTTTCCACAAAGCGCATCATATCGTTCTCTTCGGCTTTTTCCAGAATGGACTTCGGTGTTTCGTGGTAGAACGCCAGCGCCCGGCGGGAGTACAGCTGGATGCCGGTCACCTTCTCGTATTCAAAATCCAGCGTGCCTTTGGGGTAGGGAATGGGGCTGCGGGAGATCATCAAAATTTCCCGTGCGGCGTTGGTCACGACCTTCTGGTTGGAAAAATCGATCACATCCGCGGGGTGCTCCATCCGGTTGGTCAGCACGGCAACATAATACGGGTCCTCCGGCAGGGTATCCGGCAGAATCAAATCAAACGCTTTTACGTTGATCAGCGGCTCGTCACCCATGATCTGCAGATACAGGTCGGCTTCTACCTTGGTGGAAACCTCCCAGATGCGCCCGGTGGGGGTGTCATGGTCGGGGCTGGTCATGCAGTATTCCATGCCGTAAGTGCGGCAGGCTTCGGCAATGCGCTCATCATCGGTGGCGATAAACACATCATCGAGCTTTTTGCACTTTTTGGCTTCCTGGTACACCCACCAGATCATGGGCTTGCCCAAAATATCCGCCAGCGGCTTGCCCGGCATCCGCGTGCTGGCATAACGGGCGGGAATAACGCCGATAAGTTTCATAGTAAGCAACCTCCTAAAAGAAGCATTGGCTCCCCTTTGAGGGGAGCTGTCCGCGCAGCGGACTGAGGGGTGGTTCCCTAAGAAAGAGTTATAGGGCAATACCGCATAATTCTAAGTGCCGATACGGCGAGCGAGGTGCGGCAGATGCCAAGCCAAAAGCGCAGATAATACTGGATGTCTTATCGAGCATTTTGGCAACGCAGATGCCGTGCCGCAGCTGCCGGAGCGGTGCTTAAGCCGCAAGGCGGGAATTGTGCGGTGTTGCCATAGATTGTTATGAAAATCTATTTGGATATCCGCATCAGAATTGTACGCTCAATTTCGGCTGCAACACCCTCCAAATTGAGAAGAACGTCCCGGTTGGAAAACCGCAGAACAAAAATACCAAACGCCTGCAAATAAGCAGTTCGGGCAACATCCTGCTGCTGCCCCTGCGGTTCGTAATGCTGCGAACCGTCAATTTCAACTGCCAACTGAGCAGAAGCACAATAAAAATCAAGGATATAGGGCCCAACGCTCTTTTGGCGTGTGAATTTGTAGGGGCAGGGACGCAGATATTCATACCATAATTTGCGCTCCGCATCGGTCATATTTTTGCGCAGAGAACGAACATAGGCAAGATTGTTGGAATTATGCGGCAGGCGCATAGAATGGTACGTCCCCTTCCGGCTTATCATTTAGGCGGCAGTAAGGGAGCCACCCCTCCGACCTCGCTTGCGCTCGGCCACCTCCCCTCAAAGGGGAGGCATTACCCCTGCACCAACTTTTCTGCCTCTTCCAGCCCCACAAACACCTTTTCTTCCGCGGCGGTAAAGCCGCGCAGGACCCAGCTTTGCACGGTGACGGCGCGCTGGAATTTGAAGGGCAGGCAGAAATTGAGAACCTCGCTTGGCATGGTGCGGGGCAGGATAACAGCAGTAGGAAACAGCTTGGAATAATCCGTGGTATCCCGCGGGTGGGTTTTGATAAACAGCGGTTCTGTGCAGTATTTCTTGGCAACAGCCGCAAACATGGCGTCCTGGGTGGGCTGATCCATCAGGCCGTCCAGCACAAAGCTGCGGGGCAAAAGCAGGCAGGCACCCTGCACATGCTCCGGCAGGGGAACGGCCAAAAACACCCGGCGGATGATGGCTTTTTCTTCCTCCATCAGGCTTTCCAGTAGCTGCGCTTTGGATACCGTTACCAGCTTGTCTACGCCAAAAATGCTGCACCGCGCGGCGTCTTCGCTTTCCACCGTGCGGCAGCAGGGGCTGTCGCCCCAGTAGCGGTAGGGGCCGCGGGGGTTGGTGCGCTGCTCGTCCAGCAGGTGCTGATCAGGGTCCAACGTGCCGCCAAAGGTATCTTCGCACAGGGTATAAACCCGGCGCTCCCGCTGCAGGTAGCGCCCTAAAGCGCTCCAGTCATTGCTGATGTACACATGCCCCTTGGGCAGCGTAAAATACGGCTTGCGGAACGGGTGGCGCAGGCGGTAAAAGTCGCTTTCGCTGTTCTGTGCGTCCAGCTTTTCCTCGTCCACGATCAAAACAGCGTCCCACAGATCCGGCGCGGCGTCCAGCAATTTAGCGCGCAGGGTTTCGGCTTCCGGTACACAGGTGCTCAGCACAAGGGTGGACTTGCCAGGGCGGCTGCGCAGCGCGCGCACCAGCGCGATTAACACATGATACAGCGTGTGGCAGATGAAAATATCACCCATCGTATCCATTCTCCAACACATTGACCGGCGGGAAGTGGATGCGGCCCCAGCCCGGTGCCCATTCCGGCATGGTCAAATCGCCGGAGGTTACCTCAAACGCAAACTCGGTCACTGGCTTGTCCAGGCAGACAGCCTGGGTCAGCACGCCGTCAAACACATCCACATAGAAGAAATACTGGCCTTCGCCCAGCAGGCTAGGGTCAAACTCAAACTCGGTGGTATACAGCTTGCCGGGCACGGCGGCGCCCAGGTTGACCGGGTGGGTAATGCCCACGGGGGTCGAATCCCGGAAATGCAGGTTCAGCTTTAAGTGTACCCCGGTAAACGGCTCCGAAACACGCCAGGTAATGCGCACCCGAATTTTTTCGGTGTCCGCAAACACACTGGATTCCTTGCCCACAAAGTCCAGCGTTTCCAGCCGCATCCGCTTGCCTGCGCTGGCGTTCATGCGGGAAACATCCAGCAGGTCATAGTGGACCACGTTCACATCGGTGGTTTCCATATACACGGCAATGGCCTGTTCTACATCGCCGTCAAAGATCACGCGGCCCTGGTCCAGCACCACGCAGCGGGTGCACAGTTGGCGGATGGTGCTCATGTTGTGGCTGACGTACAGGACGGTGCGGCCCTCCTGCCCGGCAACATCGCTCATTTTGCCTAGGCATTTCTGCTGGAACTTCATATCGCCCACGGCCAGCACTTCGTCCATTACCATGATCTCGCTGTCCAGGTGGGCGGCAACGGAAAACGCCAGCTTGACGAACATGCCGCTGGAATACCGCTTGACGGGGGTATCAATAAAATCTCCGCACTCCGAAAATTCAATGATCTGGTCGATCTTGGAATCGACCTCGGCGCGGGTCATGCCCAGAATAGCGCCGTTCATGTAGATGTTCTCGCGGCCGGTCATCTCGTTGTTAAAGCCGGTGCCCACTTCCAGCATGGAAGCCACCCGCCCGCGCAGCCGGATCTCGCCCTCGGTGGGGGCGGTAATGCGGGACAAAATTTTGAGCAGGGTGGATTTGCCTGCGCCGTTGCGGCCGATAATGCCCAGCGCTTCGCCTTTGTACACGGTCAGGTCCACACCGTTCAGCGCCATAAAGGTTTTGCCAAACAGACGGGCGTCCGTGCCGATCACGGTGTTGGGGTCCTCTTTGCCGCGCACACGGGCCCACCAGCTTTGCAGGTCATGCGTCAAAGTGCCGCCGCCGATCTGGCCCAGTTTGTATTGCTTTTTCAAGCCCGATACCTGAATGACGGGTACGCGCTGGTTTTGTGCATGTGTCTGGTTTTCCATCTGCGCCCCTCCTTACACGGTATCCATAAAGGTTTTTTCAATGCGGCTGAACAGCACCACGCCCAGCACAAGGGCGGCTGCGGTAACAATCAGGCTGTAGATCAGGCTGCCCACTTCCACGGTGCCGGTGCCAAGGGTGCCCATGCGGAACACCTCGATCGGTGCAGTCATCGGGTTCAAGCGCATCAGCATCTGCAGCCGGGGGGATTCCTCCAAGCTGGAAAGGGGATAGACCACAGGAGAAATGTACATCCACAGCTGCACGCCAAAGCTCACAGCAATGGCAAGGTCACGGTACTTGGTGGTCAGGGCGGAAACGATAATGCCCACGCCCAGGCCCAGCAGCATAACTTCCAGCACCACCAGCGGCACGGCAAACGCCCAGGCCGTCAGGTGTACACCGGACCCGGTCACGGCAAAGTAGACCCAGAACAGAATGTACATGACAAACTGGATAAAGAAGTTGATCAGGCTGGTCAATACCTGGCTGATGGGGGTGGTAAGCCGTGGGAAATACACCTTGCCGAACACCTGGCTGTTGGCCACAAAGGTGTTGGCCGTGCCGTTGATGCAGGAGGCAAAAAAGGTCCACACCGTATTGCCTGCCATGTAGAACAAAAAGCTCGGCGTACCGTCCGTAGAAAGCCCGGCAATGCCGCCGAACACCACGTTGAACAGCACCGTGGTGATAAGCGGGTTCAGGATGATCCACAGCGGCCCCAGGATGGTCTGCTTGTACATGACGGTAAAGTTGCGCTTGACGAACATGACAATCAGGTCACGGTAGCGCCACAGCTCTTCCAGGTCCACATCAAACCAGCCGGTGCGCGGCCGAATGATGGTGGTCCATTGCGTGTTATCCCCGGCAGGGGTCTGGTTGCGTTGCTCTGCCATAAAAAGCCCTTTCAAAAATAGATATTTCAGGGGAATCCCCGATACATACTTATAGACAATTCATTGTACCATAATCCGCAGTAAAAAACAATGTTTGCACTGTGCAGAAAGCGCTGCCAAAACAAAAACCGCCCTGCAGGCCCGGAACAGGGGATGCAGAACGGTTCAAAGAGTTTATTTTGCGGTCAGCCTGCGCCAGCCGGTGCGCAGCAATGTCCAGCAGCCAAGCAGCAGCAGGGAAAGCAGGATGTCCCACCCGATGCGGCAGGGCAGCGTGAACAGAAGGCGGTCTTTTTGCCAGATGGCACTGGTAAACACATCCATATGGTGCACAAAGAACAGCCACAGGCTGTGCCGCCCCAAAAAGCTGAGCGCCGGCCGCAAAGCGTTATTGGCGTTCAGTTCACGGCACAGATGGCAGAAGATCCAGATGCCGCATACACTGATTGAAGCGCACAAAATGTAATTGGAGTATGTGCGGGAAGCAAGTTCAATATAAATGCCCTGCTGGCAGCACCATGTCCAGGGGATCAGCATGGCAAGGAAAAGCGGGACCCGGTAACGGTCCAACAGTGCCTGATGCTGGCGGAACAGCTGCCCCAATGTGAGGTACATGACAACGACCATTGCAACATCCAGACATTGGGGAAGATACTGTACCTGCCCGATGTATGCCCCGAACAGCATGACAATGAAACTGACGGCAAAATCCCCTTTGGGGAACAAAAGCCCCAGCAGCTCCCAGATCAGCTTGCCCCAGAACAGTGCAAACAAAAACCATGGCATGCCGCAGCTGGGAATGCCGTCGGCAGGGTTACCGCTGGCCCAGAACAGGGTGATGGCATTGTAGCGGGCAATATCCCACAGGTTGGTCAGGCTTCTGTCATCAGAAATGAAAAAGTTCAGCAAAACGTTGAACACCTGCACCACACCCAGCACGGGAACGATCAGTGCAACAAAGTCCTTCCTGACCCGGCGGGCAAAACCCTGCCAGGTATCCGGGCGGCGGGCCGTATAGCCGGTCAGAAAGAAAAAGGCCGGCATGTGGAACGAAAAAATGAAATTGCGCATCAGGTTGCCGTAGGGCAGGGTGTGCCCCACAATCACCAGAATCATGCACAGACCTTTGGCGGTATCAATCCAGTCAATGCGCTGGCGCACGGCAGGGTGCGGAGCGGCGGATTGTTGAACAGCAGTCATACGGCGGTCTCCTTCGGTCTGGACATCACTGCTGCTTGGGCGGGTTCTTTTTCTGTTTGTCATTGCAGTGTTCCTGGCAGCTGGCGCAGTTGCCGGTGCAGCCGCCGTGCCAGCCCTTTTCGCTGTTGGCAATAAAACCGATGGCAACGCCGAGCAGAACAAAAATAATAACCAGAACAAGGATACTTTGAAGTGACATGGAAAAAACCTCCCTATGGGTTAAGCGAAAACAAAGTGACAGGTGAATACGCTGCCCTTATGCCAACCCCAGCAAAACCCCTACACAGTGCACGGCAAACGCCACAACCCAGGCAATGCCGCACTGCATCAGTACCACACCCAGTGCAGCCCGGCCACCGCCCAGTTCCCGCTTGACAGCGGCGATGGCTGCAACACAGGGGGTATACAACAGCGTAAAGATCAGGAAAACCAGCGCAGTAAACGGGGTGAACAGCATGTTCAGCGCGCCGGTATCGCCGCCCAGCAGGACGGTCAGGGTGGAAACAACGCTTTCCTTGGCGGTAAAGCCGGTGATCAACGCAGTGGAAATGCGCCAGTCGCCAAAGCCAAGGGGCTTGAAGATGGGGGTGATCAGGCTGCCAACCAAAGCCAGAAGGCTGGAATCCGGGGTGGCAGCAACATTCAGGCGGGTGTCGAACGTCTGTAGGAACCAGATCACGACGGTTGCAACGAAGATAATTGTAAAGGCACGCTGAATAAAATCACGGGCCTTTTCCCAAATCAGCTGGCCGACGCTTTTGGGCGAAGGCAGGCGGTAGTTGGGCAGCTCCATCACAAAGGGTACCGGTTCACCGCGGAAACAGGTCTGCTTGAGGATCAGCGAATACAGTATACCACACAAAATGCCGAAAAGATAGAGGAAAATCATGACCGGTGCACGCCATACCCGCGGGAAAAACGCGGCGGTGAACAGCGCATAAATGGGCAGCTTGGCGGAACAGCTCATGAACGGGGTCAGCAAAATCGTCATGCGGCGGTCACGCTCACTGGAAAGGGTGCGGGTTGCCATAATGGCGGGAACCGAGCAGCCGAAGCCCACCAGCATGGGCACAAAGCTGCGGCCCGAAAGCCCAATGCGGCGCAGCAGTTTGTCCATAACAAAGGCCACGCGGGCCATATAACCGGTATCTTCCAGGATGGACAAAAAGAAGAACAGGATAACGATCGTGGGCAAAAAGCTCAGCACGCTGCCCACACCGGCAAAAATGCCGTCGATCACAAGGCTGTGCACCACCGGGTTGATCTGATACGCCGTCAGGGCGCGGTCCACAACGCCGGTAAACCAGTCGATGCCAAGGGTCATCCAGTCCGAAAGGGTGGAGCCCACTACGCCAAAGGTCAGCCAGAAAACAAGCGCCATAATGCCCGCAAAACAGGGCAAGGCAGTGTATTTGCCGGTCAGGATCTGATCAATGGCAACGCTGCGCTTATGCTCCAGGCTTTCGCCCGGCTTCACCACCGTGGCGGAGCATAGCTTTTCAATAAAGGTAAAGCGCATGTCCGCAAGGGCAGCTTCGCGGTCCAGCCCGGTCACGGTTTCCATTTCAGCAATGGCGTGGCCCAGTATATCTGTTTCGTTGGGGTTCAGCTGCAGGGCTTTTTCAATCAGGGTGTCCCCCTCCACCAGCTTGGTGGCGGCAAAGCGCAGCGGCAGCCCGGCGGCAGCGGCATGGTCCTCAATCAAATGTGCGACAGAATGGATGCAGCGATGCACCGCGCCCCTGGGGTCTGCTGGGTCACTGCCTGCCGTGCAGAAGTCGATGCGGCCCGGCAGCTCCCGGTAGCGCGCCACATGGATGGCATGTTCGATCAGCTCGTCAATGCCCTCATTTTTGGCGGCAGAAATGGGAACAACCGGAATGCCCAGCATTTCTTCCAGCTGGTTTACCATGATGGTGCCGCCGTTGGCGCGCACTTCGTCCATCATGTTCAGCGCCAGCACCATGGGGGTATCCAGCTCCATCAGCTGCATGGTCAGGTACAGGTTGCGCTCAATGTTGGAAGCATCCACAATGTTGATAATGCCGGACGGGTGCTCGCTCAGGATAAAATCCCGCGTGACAATCTCCTCGTTGGAGTAAGGGGACAGGGAATAAATGCCCGGCAGGTCCGTTACGGTGGCTTCCTTGTGGTTGCGGATCACGCCGTCCTTGCGGTCCACCGTAACGCCGGGAAAGTTGCCCACATGCTGGTTGGAGCCGGTCAGCTGGTTGAACAGCGTGGTTTTGCCGCAGTTCTGATTGCCGGCCAGGGCAAAGGTCAGCGGTGCACCGGCGGCAATGGGGGCGCCGGCTTTGCGCTCGTGGTAGCTGGCGGCTTTGTCCAGCTCGCCAACGCCGGGGTGGGCTACCACCTTGTGGCGCTCTTCGCTGGGGGCGGCGCGGTCCGTTGCGTGCACGCTGTCAATTTCAATTTTCTGTGCATCGGCCAGGCGCAGGGTCAGCTCATAACCACGCAGCTCCACTTCAATGGGGTCCCCCATGGGGGCCGTTTTGCGCAGCGTTACCTCGGTGCCGGGGGTCAGCCCCATATCCAGCAGGTGGTGGCGCAGCTCGCCCTCACCGCCTACCACGCGGATGATTGCATCCTGCCCAATGTGCAGGTCACCTAATGTCAGCATATTGATTCCTCTTTTTTGTACGGCAAGGTAATGCAAGCCGGTTTATTTCGACTGAAAGGCATGAATTTCGCTCATGAACGCGTAAAGTTTACCACGTTTAACTTGCGGCGTCAATATATCAGGAAAAACTGTGAAATGCAGGCTTGAAAAATGCACAATTTCTGGTGGGGCGGGCAGCCATCTTGCCGCAAAATGCTGAATTCGATATTTATACATTGACTTTGAATATTTATGTATTATACTAGAATTTATCCTGATGCAGCTCCGGAAAGAGGGAAAGTTCCGCCGCTGCGCTAGGGTGTATCTGAAAAGTCGAAAGTATCGTCTATTTCTACAAACGCAGCCGGATTTTGCGTTAAAAAGCCTTGGGCAATACCGCATAATTCTAAGTGCCGATACGGCGAGCGAGGTGCGGCAGCTGCTAAGCCAAAAGCGCAGATAATACTGGATGCTGCAAAGGTGAGCGCCGCCAGTGGCGGAAACAGCGAACCGAAGCAGGGGCAGCGGTCGCAGAGTGCGAGGGGCTTTTGCCCCCGAAGCACGATGCGGGTATCGCAACCCGACATTATCGAGCATTTTGGCAACGCAGATGCTGTGCCGCAGCCGCCGAAGCGGTGCTTAAGCCGTAAGGCGGGAATTGTGCGGTGTTGCCCTTGGAATCCAGAAAGGATTCCTGCGGCTCTTTGCCTTACATCCTGCCTGTGTTTGCGAAATGTCCGTCATTTTCCTTGTTTTCAGATACGCCTTGAAAATCAGAGAACCATGAACAAAGAAGGTATATTGTAATGAAAAAAGCATTGTCTTTGATGACTGCCGCTGCCTTGGTCCTGAGCCTGGCTGCCTGCGGTTCCACCGCTTCTTCTGCTGCATCTTCCGAAGCCGCTTCCAGCGATGCTGCATCTTCCGAGACTGCTTCCTCTGAAGCAGCCAGCGAGACTGAAACTGCTGAGCTGTCCACCGTTGAGCCGGGCAAGCTGATCATGTCCACCAACGCAGCCTTCCCCCCGTACGAGATGACCACCGATTCCGGCGAATTTGAGGGCATCGACATTGAGACCGCACAGGCTATTGCTGACAAGCTGGGCCTGGAGCTGCAGATCGATGATATGGACTTTGACGCTGCACTGCTGGCTGTACAGCAGGGCAAGTCCGATATGGTTATGGCTGGCGTTACCGTTACCGACGAGCGCCAGAACGTGATGGACTTCACCGATTCTTACGCAACCGGCATCCAGTCCATCATCGTCAAGGAAGATTCCGATATTGCCAGCGTGGATGACCTGGCTGGCAAGAAAATCGGCACCCAGCGCGGTACCACCGGCTACCTGTACTGCTCTGACGACTTTGGCGATGAGAACGTTGTTGCTTACGACGACGGCCTGACTGCCGTGCAGATGCTGAACAACGGCCAGGTTGACTGCGTTGTTATTGATAACGCTCCCGCTAAGGAATTTATTGCTGCCAACCCCGGCCTGAAGCTGCTGGACACCGCTTACGTGGAAGAAAGCTACGCAATCGGCATTGGTAAGGGCAACACCGAACTGAAGGATGCCATCAACACCGCTCTGGAAGAGCTGAAGGCCGACGGCACCCTGCAGGCTATCGTGGACAAGTACATCACTGCTGAATAAAGCAGCTTTTTCACAAGTGCCACAGGGAGGTGGCCCACAGGGGCGCCTCCCTTTTGTTGGCAAGACCGTAAAATAAACGCCCGGCGCCCTGGTGCCGGAACACAGGAAAGGTGTGGAATGCGGATGGCCGCACAATACGAAATGCTGACCCAGCTGGCGAAAGCTGGTACAAAGCTGGATTTCGGGCAGGATCTGTTCGTCAAATTCTACCAGGCATTTATTGCCTCAAACCGCTGGCAGCAATACCTCAAAGGGGTCATCCCCACGCTGTATGTAACGGCAATTGCTTTGGCGATCGGCGTGGTGCTGGGCAGCGTGGTTGCCCTGGTGCGTGTTGCGCATGACCAACAGCGCCGCGGCCACCACGACCCGGCTCTTGCCGTTGCCAACGCTGTATGCAAGCTATACGCCACTGTGATCCGCGGCACCCCCATGATGGTGCAGATGCTGATTATGAGCATGGTTATCTTTGCCAACAGCCGCAACTTTACCATGGTCGGCGCGCTGGCACTGGGCATTAACTCCGGTGCGTATGTTTCGGAGATCATCCGCGGCGGTCTGATGGCCGTTGACCCCGGCCAGATGGAAGCCGGCCGCAGCCTGGGCCTGAACTACATGACAACCATGGTGCTGATCGTGATTCCGCAGGCCATCCGCTCGGTGCTGCCTGCCCTGGGCAATGAGTTCATCGTCCTTCTCAAGGATACCTCGCTCATCACCGTTATTGGCGGCAAGGAGCTGCTGTACGCTGCACAGGGCATCATGAACCGTACTTACGAGCCGATGTTCCCGTTGTTCGGCGTGGCGCTGATGTATCTGATTCTGGTTATGATCTTTACCTGGCTGCTTGGCAAACTGGAAGGGAGGCTGGCGAAGAGTGATCGTCGTTAAGGACTTAAAAAAGAACTATAACGGTCTGGATGTGCTCAAGGGCATTGACCTGACCATCAATAAGGGCGATGTTGTCTGCCTGGTTGGGCCTTCCGGCTGCGGCAAGTCCACTTTTCTGCGCTGCCTGACCCGCCTGGAAGAACCGGACGGCGGCACGGTTATGCTGGACGGCAAAGAGATCACCGAACGCGACATTGATGCCACCCGCGCCCAGATGGGCATGGTGTTCCAGCATTTTAACCTGTTCCCCCACCTGACGGTGAAAAAGAACATCACGCTGGCTCCGGTGCGCCTGGGCCGTATGAGCCAGGCTGCTGCCGACAAGCAGGCCATGGAGCTGCTGGAGCGCATTGGCCTGGCCGATAAGGCGGATGTTTACCCCAACATGCTTTCCGGCGGCCAGAAACAGCGCATTGCCATTGTGCGTGCACTGGCCATGAACCCTGAAGTGCTGTTGTTTGACGAGCCCACCAGCGCGCTGGACCCCGAAATGGTAGGCGAAGTTCTGGAACTGATGAAAGAACTGGCCCGCGATGGCATGACCATGGTGGTGGTGACCCACGAAATGGGTTTTGCCCGTGAGGTTGCCAACCGTGTGATCTTTATTGATGAGGGTGTTATCAAGGTCGATAAGCCCCCGCAGGAGTTCTTTAAGGACCCCGACAATCCGCGCCTGAAAGCGTTTTTGTCCAAGGTACTGTAAAATCAAACTTTTGTCCGCCCCGTTTAGAATGGTGAGAGCTGTTCTGGATGGGGCGGACTTTTTTAGTTAGGAGGGAGGAGGGATGAGTTTTCGGCGGCACTTAGAATTATGCGGTATTGCCCTAAAAACATTTGTAGGGGACGATGCTTGCATCGTCCCGCGGAACCCTGCCGCACTGCGAACTTTTGCACCAAAATCCCAGACTCCAAACCGATCCCCCGCAAAACCAAAGGCATGCGGACCCTCGTATCTACCGAGAATCCGCATGCCTATTTCTTAGGGTGTATCTGAAAAGTCGAAAATTTAGTCTATTTCTACAAACACAGCGGGATTTTGCGAAATATCCGTTATGTTCTTTGTTTTCAGATACACCTTAGCTTATGTGATTTATGCGATACCCATTAAAGTCTTTCGCCAAGGCCTTTTTCAAAAAGGCCAAAAAACTCCCGTAAGGAATCACTCCAGTTCGAAATCCCCCGGCAGCAGCAGGTCCAGCGCGGCATCAGCATCCGCGACCAGGCGCTTGGACTGGTTCAGGATGGCTTTTTCCAGCGTGTTACGGGCCATGCGTCCGTTGCCATTTTCGGCGGCGTTCTCTGACTGGCGGCGGTCGAAGAATGCCACCAACGGCATCGCACAGGCATCGTCCAGGCGGTACCCCTTGCTTTTGGCAATGCTCTGGGTGATCGCCAAAAGCTCAGCGCCTGTGTAATCCGGGAATTCAATCTGGTTCGGGAAGCGGCTGGCCAGGCCGGAGTTCGCCGTCAGGAACAGCGCCATCTCCTTGCTGTACCCGGCCAGGATCACCACCAGGTCATCGCGGTGGTCCTCAATACCCTTTACCAGGGTGTCAATGGCTTCCAGCCCAAAGCTGTCCTCGCCGCCGCGGTACAGGCTGTATGCTTCATCAATGAACAGCACGCCGCCCAAAGCGCTCTGGATCACCTGGTTGGTCAGCGGGGCCGTGTGGCCGACATAGCGGCCCACCAGGTCGGCACGGGTCACTTCCACCAGCTGGCCGCCGCGCAGTGCGCCGATGGCTTTCAGATACTTGGCCAGAATGCGGGCAATCGTGGTTTTGCCGGTGCCGGGGTTGCCGGTAAAAATCATGTGCATGTTCACATCGGCAACTTTCAGGCCCTGGGCCTTGCGCTTTTGCTGGGCCTGCACGTTCTGGGCAATGCCGCGCACAAAATCCTTTACTTCGTCAAGGCCCACAATGGCATCTAGCTCCGCTTCCACGGCATCCACATCGCCGCGGTACTGGCGGGGCAGCAGGGCCAGCAGGTCAAACGGTTCACCGCTGCCAATGGCGGCCATCAGGCGGCTGCCGTCCACCGTCAATTTGGCGGGCGTTCCGGCGGTAGGAATGTCGTCCGCATCCAGAACGTACTCTGCAAAGGCGCGGTAGATGCTGTCGACATAATCGCGCATGGCGGTCATGCCGCTGGTTTTGCCGTACTGCGCGGCAACCAGGTCCCGCACATCGCCGCCCATGGCAAGCACAAGGCCGCACTGCGCCTTGACCCGCTGGGCCAGGTGGTTCAGCTCCCGCGCGGCAATGGCGGCCAGGCTTTCGGGAGTGAACGCCTGGGTGCGGCAGATGTCCCCCTCCAGCGCGTCCACGAACCGCGCGCCGAACTTGTCCGCCAGGGCGGTTTCGTCCCGGTTGGAGAAAAATACAAAATACTTGCCGGCAGCCTGCAATTCGCCGATCGCGCCGGGGGCCAGGGCGGTGCCCACATCCACCAGAATGCCGCGCTGCAATACATAGCGGCTGGTCAGCGGCAGAGTGCCGTCAATGGCCAGCGTTGCCAGCATGTTCAGGTAATTGGATGCACAGCTTTCGTAATGGTCAAAGGCCAGAACCTCGGCGTCAGACTGCAAGGCGGCATACAGGTCCTGCAAAAACAGCTTTTCCTGTGCGGGGCCGGGGTACAGGGCCAGATCCATCGTTTCAATCAGGGCGCTGTGCAAAAGTCCGCGGCCTGCCATCTCGTCCACAATGCAGGTCAGGGCATAGTGCCGCCCGGTACCGGTGGGGCCGCACAGCAGCATGCTGCCGCGGGCATGGGCGGTATCGGCGGTGCCCATCACAAAGGGGCGGCGGAACGCCTTGACCACCTGCCCCACAAAGGCATCCTGCCCCAGCACCTGCTGGCGCACCCGGTCGGCCAGGCCATTAAAGTTTTCCGGGCCGGCTTTTACCGGTTCTGCTGCGGGGGCAGGCTGTGCGGTTTTGCCGCCCAGCAGGCCGTCCTGGCGCAGGCTTTGGGTCAGCTCGCTGCTCATGCGGCGCACACTGTCCGCGGTGGCGGCGCCGGCGCGCTGCACGGCGTTCAGGGCGTCCGCGGCAGATTTCTGGCGTTTTTGGCTTTCGGCCAAAGCGTCCAGCTGGGCCTGCATGGCGTTCAGGCTATTTTGCGCGGCATCGCGGTCCTGTTTGGTAGCGCTGTGGCGGCCTGTACCGGTCACACTGCGCACCCAGGCATCGTATTGATCTTCCAGGCTCATGGCTTTGCCCTCCGTTATATCAGTCGGCTTTTTTCACGGTAATTTTATAAAAGTTTTTGGTACTGCACCCGGCGCGGCCGCCGCCCGCACACGCGCAGGCGCATGCACAGCTGGAAACACAGGCACACGCACACGCGCAGCTGGAATGGTTGGAGTGATCCGAACCGCCGCTGCGCCGCCCGGCACCACCGCCGCG
Organism: Subdoligranulum sp. APC924/74; assembly: GCF_003324125.1. Lineage (NCBI taxonomy): Bacteria > Bacillati > Bacillota > Clostridia > Eubacteriales > Oscillospiraceae > Subdoligranulum > Subdoligranulum sp. APC924/74. The sequence goes on from NZ_PSQF01000035.1 coordinate 25,172, forward strand.
GGTCTTTCCGCCCCCGGCCTTGAAGTTTGCGGGTGGGGGAACGCGATGGTAGCCTTCTGGCGGGGGCAGATTACGGGCAACATGGATATGGGTGTGCCCGTTGGAATACCAGTACCAGTCGTCGGGGTCATCCTCGCCAAAACCACCGTTCCAGATCCCGTTTGTGCGGGAAATGGAAACCGTGATCAGAGCAATCACGATAATGACCAGAAGGAGTACGAAGAAGAAAACCAGTACCTGGTCACTGTCGTCATAATACATTTCGCTGTCCGTTGCGGCAGCATCGGGGGAGTAGTTTTGTGCTGTATGGGCGGGAACGCTGACATGCACCGTGGCGCTTTCGCCATGGTCCAGCGGGCCAAAGTTCCACACAAGATAGTTGCCGTCCTGGCTGTCGTTATCGGCCTGGATACCGTCCAGCGCCACCCAGCGGATGGTCAGCTCATCCACACACAAATCATCGAACCAGCCGGGGGTAAAGCTGTAGTCGGCGTTGCCGTCCTCGTTCAGCAAAAACAGATGGGACTGGTGTACCTGGAACGCAAAGTGTACGCTGCTCTGTGCGCCGATGGTGGCGGCAATATCCGGCGGGAAGTAGGCGTTGATAAAATCAACCTTGGCAAAGGAACCGCCGTCATCCACGGAACTTACGTTAAGAACTGTATCCGGCGTCAGGTTGACCAGGCTGTCGTTGTGGCTGTTGGGCAGGCCGATGCGCACCCAGGTCAGCGGTTCATCCAGGCTGCCGCCGATCACGTTCCAGTCCAGCTCATAGGTGATATCGGCGGAGCCATCGGCGCGGGTGTCCACTGTTACGGTATAGTGGGTGATCTCATCCATGTCGCCGTCATCCGCATGGGCGGGCAGGACGGCGGCAACAAACAGCAGCAGAACGGCCAGCATAGCCCACAGCTGCGCGGCAAAGCGTAAAACAGATTGTTTCATCACAAACCTCCCTGTGCGGGAACGGTTGTGCCAAGCTGGCAGATGTGTTCCATTTTCGCACTTTCTTCCCGCACACGGCGGCAGGCGGGGGCATTCCAGATCTTGTGCCAGGGATCATGCAGGATGTTGCCCAGGCCAGCGCCCTCCCGCAGCCAGCTCTGGCAGGGCAGAACGGTGCCGTCTGGCGCAACGGCCATGTTGGAAAGGCAGGCCCCGCAGCTGGGCACCTGGGTAAAGCCAAGGTCCAACAGTACCGCATCCGGCAGCCAGCCGGGGCTGGTAAAGTTGATCTCCATGTGGTTTTGTTCAGCATAGGCCATCGCGGGGCGCAGCACGGCGGTCAGTGCTTCCGGCGTTAAGCGGGTGGCCTTGCTGGGGTCGGTTTCGGCCCCGCCGGTGGGAATTAGCCCGCTGCAGGTGGCATAGCGCACGCCAAGAGAGTTGGCCAGCGCCAGCGTTGCGGTGTAATCCTGGTTCAGGCTGCACAGCGGGGTGTTGATGCTGACATTCAGCCCCGCCTCCACCGCATTGCGGATGCCGCTGATGGTGTCCGCATAGCCGGGGGCACCCACCAGCGTGTTATGGATCGCTTCATCCGCCGAATATAGGGTGACCTGCACGCTGTCCAGGCTGGCGTCCGCCAGTTCCCGGCAAAGGGCACTGGTCAGCATGCGGCCGTTGGTGTTCAGCCGGGTAACAAACCACTGTGCGGCATGCACCAGGCTGACCAGGTCATTGCGCATGGTGGGTTCGCCGCCGGTAAAGGTCAGCTGCGGAATGCCCGCCGCGCGGCATTTTTGGATAACAGCCAGCCATTGGTCGGTATCCAGCTCTTTCACCGCGCCAAGGGGCTGGTTGGCGGCGTAACAGTGCAGGCATTTCTGGTTGCAGTGCCAGGCACCGTCCTTTTCCATGGAGCTTACCATCAGGTCCATGCGGTGGGGGGCTGCCATATAGCGGGCGTAAGCGCCCAGGTCCATCGGCTGCACATGCACGGGCGGTTCCTGCCCGGCGGTCAGCGCGCGGAAGGAGGTCAGCATGGCATTCAAATCCGCGCGGATCTGGTCGGGAGCCGTTTTCGGGTAAACAGCAGCGGCGGTTTCCACAGCCTGGGCGGCAATGCCGGCCCACTGGTCCTCGGTGATCTCCTTGCCCTCAAAAGGCTGCAGGGCGTCCATCAGCCCTGCCAGCAGAATGGCCCAGGAAACGCTGAGCGGCAAAATATCCTGCCCGTTCAAAAGTGCAACAAACGGCACATTGCGCCGTGCTTTTTTGCAAGGGAGCAGGTGAATGCGCAGCACACCGGGGCCCTCCGGGTCCAAGGTGACATGGCGCACAACGCTTAGGTGCTGGTGCAGATAAGAGGACTCTGCACGCGATAAAAACATCATCTAAAACACTCCAAAACAGATTTAGCGGCCAAACACATAAAAGCAGTGCCGCTGCAGTGGTTGACTATTAAATAATTCTCCCAAATGTGTTAAGGCAACACCGCACAATTCCCGCCTTGCGGCTTAAGCACCGCTCCGGCAGCTGCGGCACGGCATCTGCGTTGCCAA
>NZ_PSQF01000036.1:0-27185 GCF_003324125.1 Subdoligranulum sp. APC924/74
TTTTGGCAACGCAGATGCCGTGCCGCAGCCGCCGGAGCGGTGCTTAAGCCGTCAGGCGGGAATTGTGCGGTGTTGCCTTAGGTATTGTGCAGAAACCGGTCGCTTCAACACCCTAAAGTGTATCTGGAACCTTAGCAAAAACAGCACCGCCGCCCGGGTTTTTCCCTTTGGGCAGCGGTGCCGTTTTTGTTTATGCTATTGTTGAGTTACGGGGCAAAGCCTGCGATCAGATCAGGCCCATCAGGCTGGGCAGACCCAGAGACAGTGCCGGGATATAGGTAACAGCCAGCAGGGCCAGCACCAATGCGACAAAGTACGGGATCAGCTTGGAAGTGACCTGCTCGATGGAAACATGGCCAATGCCGCAGCCGACAAACAGAACGGAGCCAACCGGCGGGGTGATGTTGCCCAGGCACATGTTGAAGATGAGCATAACGCCGAACTGGATCTCGGTCATGCCAAAGCTGGTAGCGATGGGCAGGAAGATCGGGGTAAAGATCAGGATAGCCGGGGTGATATCCATGAACATGCCGATCACCAGCAGGATGATGTTCATCAGCAGGAAGATGATGTACTTGTTGCTGGTCAGACTCATCAGGCCGTTGGAGATGGCTGCCGGGATGCCGGAGTAAGCCATAACAAAGGACATGGCGGAGGAAGCGGAGATCAGGAACAGGATGATACCGGAAGTTTTGGCGGAATCCAGCAGGATCTTCAAGAAGCTCTTGAACGTGATGCTCTTGTAGACGATGGAGAGGATCAGACAGTACAGAACTGCGATGCCAGCGCCCTCGGTAGCGGTGAAGATACCGGAAACGATACCGCCGATAACGATGACGATGAGCAGCAGAGAGGGCACAGCGTCCCAAATGGTCTTGCCGATGCTCTTGCTCTTATCATAACCGGTAGCTTTCATGCCTGCCTTTTTGGCGCCGACAAAGGCAACCAGCATGCAGCACAGGCCCATCAGGATGCCGGGAACGTAACCAGCCATGAACAGGGTGGAGATGGAAACACCGCCAGCAACGGTGGAGTAAACAATGAATGCGGAGGTGGGCGGGATCAGCAGGCCGGTGGGGGCGGAAGCAATGTTGGCTGCTGCAGAGTAAGCGGGGTCATAGCCGTTTTCTTCCTCAATGGGGCTGATGCAACCGCCCATGGCGGAAGCAGCAGCAACAGAGGAACCGGACAGTGCGCCGAACAGCATGTTGCCCAGGATGTTGGCCTGTGCCATGGAGCCGGGGATCTTGCCAACGAACAGCTGGGCAAAGTTGACCAGGCGCTTGGCAATACCGCCGTTGTTCATGATGTTGCCAGCCAGGATGAAGAGGGGCACAGCCAGCAGAGAGAAAGACTCAACGCCGGAGTTCATCTTCTGCATGGTGATAAAGGTGATCTGGTCCCAAGACAGGGTGGACATGGCGGTTACAATGGAAGAAACCACGATGCTGATGGAGATGGGCACGCCCAAAAACAGCAGCACGCCGAACACAGCAAAAAGGATAACGGTTGTCAGTGTAATGCTCATTGTTCTGTGCCCTCCTTAGCAGTCAACTTTTTCGCCGGTGATATCTTCATAAATGTTGATGATCTGGGCGATGATGATGAAAATGCCGGAAATCGGAGCGATGGAGTACACCAGACTGCGGGGGATGCCCAGCAAAGCGGAAAATTCGCGGCTGGCAGAAACAGCCAGCTTGAAGCCGCCGATGGTGATGACGAAGATCGCCAGCAGCAGGATCAGGCCGTCGATGGCAACCAGCAGAGCGGTGTGGGCCTTGCCGGTGAATTTATCGCGCACCAGCGTCAGGGACATATGCTCGCGGGTGGAGAATGCGTAAGCTGCACCGATAAAGCCGGTCCAGATCAGGCTGTAGCGCACCAGTTCCTCCGTAAAGGCAACGGGGCTGTTGAGGACATAACGGGAGAACACCTGGATGAGAACCAGGATGGTCATGAAAGACAGCAGAACGGCGCAGGCAATGCTGAGGAACTTATCCATCCAGAACTTTACTTTACCCAAAAACTGTTTCATGTTTTATTCCCCCTCTCGTGCAGCTTCAATCGTATCCATCAGGGTCTTAACGCCGGGATACTGTTCTTCGTATGCTTCGATCATGGGCTGGGTTGCTTCGCGGAAAGCTTCCTTGTCTACATCGTAAACAAACTCAACGCCCATGGTTTCCTGTGCTTCTTTTACAGCTTCTTCAATGGCCGTATCCCACATGACCTTATGGGCCTCGGTAGAGTTGTGGGCAGCTTCCAGAATGATCTCCTGATCTTCCGGGGAGATCTGCTTCCATACCTTTTCGCTCATGATCAGAACGTCGGGGATCATGGCGTGCTGGTCAACGGAGTAGACCTTGCACACTTCGCCGTGCTTGCCGGTGGTCAGTGCGGTTTCGTTGTTTTCGGTGCCGTCAATGATGCCGGTCTGCAGGGAGGTATACACATCGCCGTAAGACATGGCAACGGGAATGCCGCCCAGATAGTTCATCATATCGGTCTGGGACTTCATGTCCTGCACGCGGATCTTCAGGCCCTTCAGGTCAGCCGGGGTGCGGATGGCTTTGTCTTTGGTGTAGAAAGAGCGGGCGCCGGAGGTGTAATAGGTCAGGGTAACAAAGCCGTCATCGCCGGTAGAGAGGAAGAAATCCTGCATCTGCTGGGAGTCCATGACATGGTAGAAATCCTCGGTATCATTAAAGATGTAAGGCAGGCCGAATGCGTTGTAGGCTTCGTTGTACGTTGCCAGACCGGGGGCAGAAACCTTGGTCATGGCGATAACGCCTGCCTGCAGCTGCTCCAGGTTCTCGTTTTCGCTGCCGAGCTGGCCGTTGGGGAAGATCTTGACCTGGACGCGGCCACCGGTCTTTTCGTTCACTTCCTCAGCAAACTGGGTCATGGCAATGTGGACGGTGTGGGCCTCGGACAGGCCGTGGGCCAGCGTCAGAACCAGTGGGTTTTCTGCGCTGTAGCTGGTGTCAGCCGTGGTGCTGGATGCGCCGCAGCCGGCCATCAGCCCGGCGCACAGCACAGCAACCGTTGCCAGCGCTGCAATCTTTTTGAACATTTTGTTTCCTCCTTCTATTTTGTATCGCGTTTTACGGCGCGTTACATACCAATCAGATCAAACTGCTCAAACGAGACCATGACCTCATGGTCCTTTTTGGGGTTGGGGTATTTGACCTGCACGCTCTTCAGGCGCTGGCTGTAGTACCAGCCGCTCTCGGCTTCCTCAAACTTGCGGCGGTGCAGGAAGTGCGGCAGCTCCTTGCCGTCCAGCTGCACATAGAACGGGGATTTTTCGCGGTGGATCATATCCAGATACATGCTTTCCACAGCGGTATCGTAATCGCCCTCGTTGGTAAAGTGAACGTAAGTCTTTACGCCTGCGGTCACGGCAATGCGGGTCTTGAGGTAAGCGCCCTTCAGGTACTCATTGGTGCAGCCGTCATCCTCGTACAGAACAAACTCGGAATCCACATCCGGTGCCATCAGGATCTCCAGCTCAGTGGTCTTTTCGGTCATCAGGTTGTGCAGGCGGTTGCCGCTCATGGGCAGGATAGCACCGCTGCGCACAAACAGCGGGATGCTGGAAATATCGACCGGTACCTCGATCGTCTGGCCGGGAGCGTACTCCTCGCGGGTGTAGAAGTTGTAGAAGCGCTCGTTTTCGTTCTCGGTCTTGGGCAGGTAGACAGGGCGCACGGTCTGGCCCTTTTCCACAACGTTGGCCACCAGCAGAGAATCGCCAAACATGAAGTCAACGCCCTCATCATAGGTGGCGGGGTCGTTCTGGAACACGGCGAAGGTGGGCTGCCAGATTGGCAGGCCGCTTTCGTGGGCGCGCACCATCAGGGAATACAGCATCGGGCTGAGCTTATAGCGGAAGTTGATGGCATCGCGGATGTACTGCTTTTTATCACTGAACATCCAGGGCTCGGTCACGGTGTTGTCGGTGTTGGTGGAATGGATGGAGAAGCGCGGCTGGAAGATGCCGTTCTGCACCCAGCGCACGAACAGCTCGGCCTCCGGTGCGGGGCCATAGAAACCGCCGATATCGCAGCCGTGGTTGGAAACGCCGCACAGGGCCATGCCCAGGATGGTGGCAATGTTGTATTTCAGGGTATCCCAGTGGGTCAGGTTATCGCCTGCCCAAACCTGGGCGTAACGCTGGATGCCGGCATGGCCGGAACGGCAGACAGAGAAGGGACGGCAGTTGGGGTCGTACTCTTCAATGGCTTCGTTGGAAAGCTGGCACATCAGGTTGCTCATCACCGGCTTCATGGTGCCGATGGTGCTGCCCTTGCCTTCAAAATAAACCTTGGCGTCCTTGTCCACCATGCTGTCATACTCGCAGTTGTCGTTCCACAGGGAGCGGCAGCCGTAACGCAGCAGGGCGTCCTTGATGTACTGTTTCCAGTGTTCGCGGGTGGACTGCTTGGTAAAGTCCACAAACAGGCCGGGGCCGCCCCACCAGGTGCCCACCGCCAGGCCGTCCACACCGGCGTTGTCATCGGATGCAGGCAGGAACATATCCTTTGCCTTCATCTCTTCCAACAGGGGGTGAACCAGCAGCATGCCGGGTTTGATGTTGGGCGAAACAAGAATGCCGCGCTTGACCATCTGGGCAAACCAGTCAGCGGGGTCCTTAAAGCGCTTGTTGTTCCAGGTGAAGGTGCAGCGCTTGATGCCCTGCTCGGTTTCCACGGCGCAGTAGCCGGAGGAAAGCTGGAAGCCGTCCACGGGGATATCCTCCTCATGGGTGGTATCAATAAATTCCAGCACAGCGTCATCGCTGTTTTCCGGCAATTCGGGGTAGTACATGGAGCTGCCCAGGTAGCCCAGCGCTGCTTTGGGCAGCATGACGGACTTGCCGGTCAGATCGGTGTAACGCTCAATGATATCGCGGATGGAGGGGCCTGCGATCAGGAAGAGATCCACATCCCCGGCATCGGTGCGGTAGGTGGAGTAACGGTGCCAGTAGTTACGCTTTTCGCGGCCCATGTTGAAATCACATTCAGCGGTGTTGTGGTAGAAGTAACCAACTGCCTGTTTGGTACCGCGGTTCAGCTTGATGTAGAACGGAATGTGTTTGTACAGGGAATCGGTCTCCTTGGCATTGTAGCCCATGGCATCGCCGGGGGCCATGTTCATGTACTTTTCAGCCTTGTTGATCTCGCCGGATTTTTCGCCAAAGCCATAGAAGCAGTCGTCGGCTTCGATCTGGGAAGCGTGCATGCGGCGGTGGTTGGAATCCTCACGATAAGCAAGGTCGGGAATGTCTGCATGCAGCAGGCTGCCATCTTTATCGTATACCATGATACGGAAGGGTGCCTTTTCCACAACCACCTTCAGGCGGCTGCCCTGGATCACGGCCTGCTTGTCACCATCGGTCAGTTCGGCAGCGGCGGTCTGCACGCGCTTGCGGCAGTCCTTCATCAGCTCGTCCGTGCGGGAGTCCCAGGCGGTCATGGTCAGACTGTAGGACGCTTCGTCCCAGTCCCCATCAAAACCGGCGCGGATACGCAGAATATCGTCCGTCAAAAACCAGATGCGGATCTCCACCGCATTGGTGGAAACCGAGAAGCAGTTTTCCAGCTTTTTGACCTGGCCTGCCGTGTAGCAAACTTTCATGTACAAGCTCCTTCCCTTTTCTGTTCCATGTATTTGTCCGTTTTTTGGGCCTGCTTAAAAATTACGGTCACGCACTTTCTGCTCGTCAGTGGGCATATTGAACAGAAACCGCCATTCCTTTCCCCATAATCCATAGCAGCCTTTTATTTCATCCCTATCATATCAAAGTTCGTTCATTTTTTCCTCACATTTTGTAGCCTAAATATTGCAAAATGTGATATAGTCGAGGTTGAAGGCCGAATAGGCGGTGGGACGGAGGTGGGATTGGGGATTTGGATTGGATGAGGTTGGCACATCTTCAGCACTGCTTGTTTCCTGCAGTTCTGGCTTTTCCTTTTATATTGTAAGCCGCAACCCGTCTACACCCAGCGTAACCGGGGCGTATCCTTTTCTGTACTGTGCAGCCATTTCCGTATTTCTTACTCCGGTTCCTTCACACCGGTGTATGCCGGTACGGATGATTTTCGGCAGTACAAATGCCTGTTCATTTGAACTGCTCAAAAGATGTAAGGCAATACTGCATAATTCTAAGTGCCGATACGGCGAGCGAGGTGCGGCAGATGCTAAGCCAAAAGCGCAGATAATACTGGATGCTGCAAAGGTGAGCGCCGCCAGTGGCGGAAACAGCGAACCGAAGCAGGGGCAGCGGTCGCAGAGTGCGAGGGGCTTTTGCCCCCGAAGCACGATGCGGGTACCGCAACCCGACATTATCGAGCATTTTGGCAACGCAGATGCCGTGCCGCAGCCGCCGGAGCGGTGCTTAAGCCGTAAGGCGGGAATTGTGCGGTGTTGCCCTAACTTTTTCGTGTACGACTCCCTATGTTTCTTGACGGAATGAGCAATTCAGGATATGCTATGAGCAGTTGGATTGCTCAGTCATTATGATACGCACCTCAAATGCCTTCGCCATAGACTTGCGCAATTTGATGGCGCAAGCTTTTTGTGGACAGGAGTGATCACCAAAATGACGTTTGGAGAGAAATTCAAGGCTGAACGGGAGAAGCGGAAGCTGACCCAGCAGGAAGTAGCCGATGCACTGGGGATCAACAGACGTATGATTACCCGGTACGAGAACGGCATTTTCTTTCCACGCACCAAAGGCTCTTACAGAAAAATCGCGGATTTGAAAAGATGCTCAATGATCTCAAGGCACAAGCCTCTTACGAGGCGGATGAGATGGAACGCCTCAAAGCCGAAGGTCGAGAGAAGTCCGCGACGTATCGGCAGTTTTTTGGCAACCGGCTCTTTTATAAGCAGCTGCTGAACACCTATAAGAAATACGGCTTAAGGGACTAAGCGCATCCGGAAGAGAATGGAGAAAGACAGGTGATGTTATGAACTGGATCAATGAATTGTCGTGGTTATGGGAAACACTTGGCATTGCGCTTATTGCTGCGGCTGTCTGCGTAGCTTGCGCCGCTCTGATCTGCAAAGCAGCGAAGAAGAAAATCAACAAAAATGTGTTGGCTGTCATCGGTGCTACAGCGTTTGTGGGCGCGATTCTGGCGGTCATTCTGATTGCCCGGACACCGATGCCGATTTGATTAGACAGGAGGCTTTTACTATGGATAAGGAAAAATATTCGATCATATTCAGCAGCTTGACCGGCAACACAAAAAAACTTGCTGATACAATTCGCGCGGTGCTTCCGGCAGAAGACTGTGACTATTTCGGTGCGCCGAAAGCGGAAGAACTGCACTCCGAAATACTCTATATCGGGTTCTGGACGGATAAGGGCAACGCGGACAGTGCAACCTTGGAACTACTGTCAAAGCTGAGAGACAAAAAGGTTTTTCTATTCGGGACGGCGGGCTTTGGCGGCAGCGAGGCATATTTTCAGAAGATCCTTGAGCATGTTAAGCAGTCTGTTGGCCCAAGCAACTCCGTGTTCGGAGAGTATATGTGCCAGGGCAAAATGCCGCAGTCGGTACGGGATCGTTATATGAAAATGAAGACACAGCCGGAGCATCCGGCAAACATTGACGCTCTGATTGAGAACTTTGACCGTGCCCTCTCCCATCCGGATGAGGACGATTTGGAGAGACTGAGGAAAATCGTTTTGGATTGACAATAGAACAGGGGGATTCCTTAGGCAATACCGCACAATTCCCGCCTTACGGCTTAAGCACCGCTCCGGCGGCTGCGGCACCTCGCTCGCCGTATCGGCACTTAGAATTATGCGGTATTGCCATAAATTAAAAAAGAACGCTGCTTTTGAACCGCGGCGCAGGTGCGCCGCTCAAAAATTGGTGCGCTATCGAAACATGCAGGCGGCAGCCTTTTATCATCAAGTACCATAAAAGAACTGCTGCAAGCACTGCAAGCAGTTTTTATTCAGTCCTGCATTTTACAAATCATTCTACTGAAAATTCTACTATTTCTTCATAAAAACTTTCTAAAATCCTGTCGGACGCTGTGGTACAATAAACCTATCATAAAATAACATTCCGCACCACAAACCACAACAAGACAGGAGATTTGCCATGCGTAACGTAATTTCCCTGAACGAAAACTGGACCCTGACCTTCCCCAAGGGCGAACGCCCGGCTGAAGCGGTTACCCTGCCCCACACCTGGAACGCGGTGGATGGCATGGACGGCAACGGCAGCTATCTGCGCACCACCGGTGTTTACACCCGCACCTTTACTGCGCCCAAGCAGCCTTTGGCCGGCGGCCGCACCTATATTGAAGTTCTGGCCGCAGCCCTTTCCGCTACCGTCAAGGTCAACGGAACGGTTGCCACCACCCACGAGGGCGGTTACTCCATTTTCCGCGCTGATGTGACGGATTTGTGCCATGACGGCGAGAACGAGCTGACCATTGAAGTCAGCAACGAAGATACGCCGTCCATGTATCCCTCTTCCGCCGACTTCACGTTCTATGGCGGCTTGTACCGCGGCGTCAACCTGATCAGCGTGCCCAACACCCACTTTGACCTGGATTATTTCGGCGGCCCCGGCATTAAAGTTACCCCCAAACCGGCAGCGGACGGCGGCGCCACGTTCGAAATCAAAAGCTATGTGACCAACCCGGACGAAAACTTTACCGTGCAGTACAGCATTGAAGATCCCTATGGATTTGAGGTTGCTTCCGCCACCCGCCCGGCTGATAACACCGCCGTTACCCTGTATGTGCCTGATGCTGAGCTGTGGAGCATGGACGAGCCCAACCTGTACACCGTAATTGCCCGCCTGCAGCGCTGCAATGAATCCTATGACGATCTGTACGTCAATGTTGGTGTGCGCAGCTACACCGTCACCCCGGACGGCGGCTTTTCCATCAATGGCGTGCCCACCCCGCTGCGCGGTGTTTCCCGCCATCAGGATCGCTTGTACAAAGGCAACGCTCTGAGCATTGACGACCATTACGAGGATGCCCAGATGATCAAGGAAGTCGGTGCCAACACCATTCGTCTGGCTCACTACCAGCACAGTCAGGATTTCTATAACGCCTGCGACTCCATCGGTTTTGCCGTTTGGGCCGAGATTCCGTTCATCAGCGTGTTCAAACCCGGCGAGGATGCCCACGCACACTGCCGCCGCGAGATGACCGAGCTGATCATCCAGAACTACAACCACCCGTCCATCATGTTCTGGGGCATTTCCAACGAAATTTTGATTGGCGGCATCAGCCAGGAGCTGGTGGAACGCCACCACGACCTGCAGAAGCTGTGCAAAGAGCTGGATCCCACCCGTTCCACCACCATTGCCCATGTTTCGCACACCCCGACCGACGGCCCCATGCACCACATCACCGACCTGGAAAGCTACAACCACTACTTTGGCTGGTATGGCGGCAAGATTGAGGACAATGGTCCCTGGCTGGACAAGTTCCACGCCGAGCACCCCGATATCTGCCTTGGCGTTTCGGAATACGGCTGCGAAGGCATCATCAACTGGCACAGCAGCACCCCCCAGTGCAAGGATTATACCGAGGAATACCAGGCCGTATATCATGAATATATGGCACAGGCCTTTGAGGATCGTCCCTGGATCTGGGCCAGCCATGTATGGAACATGTTCGACTTTGGCTGCGCAGCCCGCAACGAGGGCGGCGTGGCAGGCCGCAACAATAAGGGCCTTGTTACCATTGACCGCAAAACCCGCAAGGACAGCTTCTACCTGTATCAGGCATACTGGACCAAGGACCCGATGGTGCACATCAACGGCCGCCGCTATGCCCAGCGCGCCGGGGAAACCACCGAAGTCAAGGTTTACTCCAATCAGGACTGCGTGACCCTGTACCTGAACGGCAAGGAAGTTGGCACCCAGCAGGCCCACCGCGTGTTCCACTTTACCGTGGCGCTGGCCGAGGGCTTTAACACCCTGCTGGCCGTGGCCGGTTCCGCCAAGGATTCCATCACGCTGGAAAAAGTAGAGAAAGAGCCCGCCTGCTACACCCTGCCGGAGTTCAATGAGCGCCAGGAGGGCGTTGCCAACTGGTTTAAGCAGATGGGCAGCCTGGATCTGGAATCCCCGATGGAATTCCCCGAAGGGTACTATACTATCAAGGACTCTATGGCAGAGCTGGCCAAGAACAAGGAAGCTTTTGCCATTGTTGCCAAGGCCGTAAAGCTGGTCACCAACTTTGACCTGAAACCCGGCCAAGGGATGTGGAGCATGATGAGCGGCATGAGCCCCGAACACATGAGCGGCATGATCTCCACCGACATGCTGGGGGATAAGTTCCTGCCCAGCCTGAACGCCCAGCTGATCAAGATTAAAAAGTAATCCCCTGCCTTTTTAACCCCATAAAGGCAGACGGAACAGCAAGCAAAAACGCCAGAGCAGCACCCGGTAAGGGTTGCTGCTCTGGCGTTTTTATTCGCGTATTATTGTTATTTTTGTCGTTGTTAATTCTTTTTCTTCCTGTGCGTCCGGTTTTGCGGTAAAAAAGTGTTTCACCTTTTCTGCCCCGGCTGCATCCATAGGGTACTGGGCTTTGATGCGCCCATCCTCAAAACGCAAAATTACCGTGCAGCAGGTCAGCAACGAATCGCACTGGCTATGGCGCATCCGGTAGAACGCTTTTATGCTTTTCCCTCTCGCCCGCTTATTTGGCGCAGGTCAAATCGCTTGCCTTGGCCGCATAATCAAACAGGCCATCGTTCTTTTCTTCCAGTGCCTTGATCATGTGATAGGTATACTCGTTATACGGCGTGGGAATGCCAAGTTCCTGCCCCATCCGCATCAGCGCACCGGAGAACATGTCAATTTCGGTGTGCCGCCCGGCATCCAGATCCTGTAACGTGGAATAGCGCGTTGCAGGTGGAACCAGGCTGCCATGGCGGGAACTTGCATCCACCTTGCTCAAATCAATGCCCTTTGCCACGGCAATGGCCTCCAGCTCATGGCACAAACCATCGCTGATGGCTTTCATGTGGGCACTGCTCTGGTAACAGCCAACGCCCGCGCCCAAAATGGCCTGCGGCAGATTGTTGCAGACATTCAGGCGGAACTTGCTCCAGATTTCTTCCTTAATATATGGGGTAACGCGGGAATGAATGCCCGTACCGGCAAGCAATGCTTCCACCGCCTGCACGCGCTCGCTTTTCAGCGGTGCGGCAAGCTCGCCATAGATAATGCCGATGGTGGTTTCGGGGTTGAAGTGGTAGCCGTCGGCTTCCTTGTGGGAGGCCACCTTGATGAGGGAGGGCAGAACATGTTCCGCACCAATTTTGGCGGCGATGATTTCCTCACTGTCCACACCGTTCATCAGGCTCATCACGGTGGTGTTGGGGCCAACGGCGGCGGCAATGCTGTCCAGTGCGCCGGGCAGCGCACCGTATTTCAGCGCAACCACCAATAGATCCACGCCGTTTGCTTCCTGCGGGGTCCAAACCTGCGGGCGGTAGGTGGTGCCGTTGATGGTGATTCCCTGTTGTTTCAGCCGTTCGGCACGCGGGCCTTCGGCAATTACAGCAAGGCGAATATCCTTGCGGGAGCTGAGTCCCCAGATGACATAAGAGCCGACTGCACCGGCCCCCAGAACAGCAACAGATTTGATTTGCATGTTTCCCTTTCCCCTTTCGCCTGCAGTACTTTTTCTATTCCCGCGGGTAATCGTTGTATTTCTTTGGGGCTATTGTACCATACAGGAACGCTTTGGTTCAATTACTGCTCCATCGTATAGCTGACCCGATACTGGCCGGAGCCCACTTGGGCGGTAGGGCATCCGTTTTGTTCCGCAAAGGTCAGGCCGTCCGTTTCCAGCAGCTTGGCACCGGGTTCCAGGCAGATTTTTGCCGCTGCATTGGGTGGAATTGCCGCCGTAACGGTGATTTTCCCGTCATCAACTTGCCACTGCAGGGCATAGCGGCCAAAGGGGGTCTGGTGCCAGGCCTGGGCCCAGCGCAGCCCGCCACCGGGGCGCGGGGCCAGCCGTGCGGCGCAAAAACCTGCCGTGCCCGGCTGCTGGCCAATACCGGCGCACTCGCCGTACAGCCATGCCCCCACCGCGCCGTATGCGTAATGGTTGAAAGAGTTCATCCCCGCGGACCACATCGTGCCGTCCGGGCGGCGGCCATCCCAGTGTTCCCACACAGTGGTGGCCCCCTGCAGCACCTGATACAGCCAGCCGGGGTAATCTTTTTTCAACATCAGGTCATACGCCTGCTGCCAGCAGCCATTCTGGCTGAGCGCTGCGCAGAAATACGGTGTGCCCAAAAAGCCGGTAACCAAATGCCCGTTTTGTTGTTCCAACAGTTCCAGCAGGCGCTGGATCGTTTTCTGCTTCCACTTTTGCGGGGTCAGGCCAAAGCGCAGGGCCAGAATATGGGCTGTCTGGGTCTGGGCGGTCATTGCACCATCCAGAGTAAAAAAGTTTGCGGCAAAATCTTGGGCTGCCTGGCGGTGAACCCCCGCGTAAAGCTCTGCATCCTGCCGGTTGCCCAGTACCTCCGCCGCCAGCGCCAGCAGCTGGGCCGAAAGCGCATAGTACGCCTGGCTGGTCAGCGCCGTGGGGGTTGCGCCAAAATAACTGCCCGGTTCGGCGTCCAGCGCCACCCAGTCGCCCAGCTGCATCTTGAAATCAAACAGACCGTTTTGGGTGTTGGCGCGCATAAAATCCACCCAGCGCTTCATGCTGGGGTACTGGCTGCGCAGAATGGTATCGTCGCCATACATCTGGTACAGCACCCAGGGGATCACAGTCGCGGCATCGCCCCAGCCGGAAGCGCCATATGGGCAGTTTTTCATCAGCCAGTTGGCCTCGGTGTGGGTTTCCTCAATATTGGGCACCACATTGGCCACGCCGCCGTCCGGCAGCTGGTCCACGGCAAGGTCTTTCAGCCACTTGCTGTAAAAAGTCCAGGTATCGGCCAGCCAGCAGGCGGTCTCGCAAAAAATCTGTGCATCGCCGGTCCAGCCAAGGCGTTCATCGCGTTGGGGACAATCGGTGGGCACATCCAAAAAGTTGCTTTTCAGCCCCCACAAAATGTTATGGTTCAACTGGTTCACCAGCGGTTCGGAACAGGTAAACTCCCCCGCCGGCTGCATGGCGCTGTGCAGCACGCAGGCGGTAAAATTGGCCGGTTCCGGTTTTCCCGGCCACTGCACCACCAGCGCATAGCGGAATCCCATATAGGTAAACTGCGGCTGCCAGGTCACCGTTTGGCTGCGGGCAAAGGTATATTGCATGGTGGTGCGGGCTTTGCGCAGGTTGGCCAGGTAGGGGTTGCCATCGGCATCCAGCTCCTCAAAGCAGCGCAGTTCAGCCGCCTGCCCGGCTGTACCCTGCACGGTAATTTCCACCCGGCCCGCCATGTTCTGGCCAAAATCCACCACTGTGCTGCCATCCGGCGCGGTAAACACCCGCTGCGCTGGGATGCGCTGCTGCACGCATACCTTGCCTGCGGCCTGGGCGGCCAGTTTGGCGGCAGGGTACGGCACGGTGTGCACGGCGTGCCAGCGGCCTGCGGGGGTGTTTTCCGGCGTTTCGCATTCGGCCCAGTGGGGCAGTTCCAGCGCGGCATCGTATGCTTCTCCGTGGTAAATCTCTGAGAATATCACAGGTGCCTTCGTTCCCTGCCATGCTGGGCCGGTGTTCACGGTTTCACGGGTGCCATCGGCATACACAAGGGTCAACTGCATGGCAAAGGCGGTGGTATCGCCATAGTTGTTGCGGGAGCGGGTCAGGCCCATCACACCCTTGTACCACCCGGCCCCCAGCATTGCCCCGGCCATGTTGAGGCCGGGGTGCAGCATGGCAGTGACCTCATAGGTCTGGTAGAGCAGGCGGCGGTTATAGCTTGTCCAGCCGGGGGTCATCTCATCGGTGCTGACCTTTTGGCCGTTGAGATAAACATTATACAGCCCCAGCGCCGTGGTGCAGGCATACGCGGCCCGCAGCCCCGGCTTTACGGTGAACGCCGCGCGCACCATTGTACCGGCGGAGGATTCCCTGCAGGTTTCGGGGGATTCCGCGCTCACAAACTCGGCTTTCCACTCGGCTGCCGGGTCCAGCAGGGCGGTGATGAACACCGCCGGTTCGCTCCACAGGGTCTGCTGGGGGCCAGCAGCGGTATCGGCCCAAACCTGCACACGGGCGTAATATTTTTGCAGCGATTGCAGCGTCAGGCCCGCCGCGTGCACCGCGGTGGAGTTTCCGGTTTCACAGGTTTCATCGTACAGCAACGCGGCAAAATCCGGGGTCAGGGCAACTTGCAGGCGGTACTGCGTCTGGCGGATGTTCCGGCAGTTCCCTTCCAGCTGCCAGCCGAACACGGGGGTATGGTCCAGCCCAACGGGGGTCCGCTCATGGTCAAACCAGAGGCCGGTCACAGTCAGCATGGTTCACTCCCCCTTTTGCGCCATATACTGGGCAAACAACGCCAGCTTGGCGTACAGATCATCCAGGATCAGACGGCTGTCGATCCCCTTATACACCCGAATGGGCCGATTGCGGCCGATGGCGGCATAAGTCTGGTCCGCCGTTACATAGGGCGCGGGCACCCAGTCAAACTGGAAGCGGTGTTCATACAGCAGCAGGCCGGGGGCGGGGTTATCGCCCAAAACCCAACTTTCGCCCGTGCGGAACGCGCTGGCGCGGGATTCCGGCGTTTGGCTGTAAGCCACCAGCTGGTCAAACAGGTAGCGGCCCACGGCTCCCTGGGGGCGCACACGGTATTCCAGTTCCGCCATACTGACCGGCATCATCTCGTACACATTTTTGGGCACCTGCCACACCGGCATGGTACTGCCAAACACCACGTTGACGGCGTTGACATCATTGCCCAGGTTGAACTCCGGCCCGCCCACAGGGTACGGTGCGCCGCCGATCCAGATTGCGGTCAGCCGGCCCGCAATGCGGGGTTCCTGCAAATAGGCGCTGGCCAAATCGGTCAGTGGGCCAAGCAGCAGCACAAACAGCGGGCGGGTATCCTCTTTCATCGCTTCACGGATGATCAGCTTCGCGCCTTCGCTGGGCACCGGGGTAGCGGCATCCGGCAAAGCGTGGGGCGCACCGTGCAGCACCGGAACCGTCAGCTGCATCAGGACCGTCAAGTCTTTCAGACCCTGCCAGCTTTTCTGCATTCCGTTGGGGTCGCGGGTGCCAAAGTGGGCGGCCACCACGCCGACATTATCAAACTTGGGGCTCAACAGTGCCTGCACAACAGCAAACGGATCGTCTGCTTCGTTGCAAAGGTCGGTATCGGTAATTACACGCACCATTTTTTCTTCCGGCACGGGGAAGTTGTAGTGGGTACAGGTCATGCTTTCCTCCTATTTTATGTTCCGGGTGCTGCGGCTTGCAGTGGGGGGCAGCAGCCCGTTTTTTATTAAAGGCAATACCGCACAATTCCCGCCTTACGGCTTAAGCACCGCTCCGGCGGCTGCGGCACGGCATCTGCGTTGCCAAAATGCTCGATAATGTCGGGTTGCGGTACTCGCATCGTGCTTCGGGGGCAAAAGCCCCTCGCACTCTGCGACCGCTGCCCCTGCTTCGGTTCGCTGTTTCCGCCACTGGCGGCGCTCACCTTTGCAGCATCCAGTATTATCTGCGCTTTTGGCTTGGCATCTGCCGCACCTCGCTCGCCGTATCGGCACTTAGAATTATGCGGTATTGCCTAAAGTGTCGCGCATCTTCTACACAAAAAAGGGGCGGCTCTGTGTGAACCGCCCTGTTTTATGTTAGGGTGTATCTGAAAAGTCGAAAATATCGTCTATTTCTACAAACACAGCCGGATTTTACATTAAAAAGCCTTACATCCTGCTTGTGCTTGCGAAGTATCCGTCATTTTCTTGGTTTTCAGATACGCCTTAGTCCGCCAAAAAGGCCGCAAACTTTTTGTGCAGTTCTTCCTCGCTCAGGGTTGGGCTGTCCACCGTCAGTTCGCGCGCCAGGTTCAGGGCAAAAATACCCATGATGGATTTTGCATCCACGCAGTAGCGCCCGGAATGCAGGTCCACATCTCCGGGCACCGTGGCCGCAATGCGGTTAAACTCTTTCACTTCACCAATGCTGTTCAGCCGGATGGTAACACTTGCCATTGCCAGTTTGCTCTCCTTTTTGCCGCGGGCATCTGCGGTGTTCTGCCGCCAAAAGCCCGGCTAAAATGTAATGTTCAGCTGCTTGATGCAGGCAGCATCCCCTTTGGTGCCGCCGCGGGCGTACAGGGCCAGGCGCGCGCCGGTCCAGGTTGCCTTGGCAACGGGTTGGGCTCCCCCCAGCGGCACTGCGGTGCCATCTGCTGCCAGCAGGGCATACTGCACCTGCTTGGCAGCCGTTATTTTCATTGTAACGGTTATTTCATCCGTGTCAACCATTTTTTCGGCAAGGATCGTTTCTTCTGCATCGCCGGTGGAGGCAAGGTCTTTCACCATGCCCTGTACCAACTGCACAGTGCAGCCCTGCGCGGTGCGGCAGAGCTCAATGGCGGAATATTTCTGCCCCATCACGCTAAGCCCTACTTTAGCTCCGGCGCCGCACCCGGCCAGGGCAAGGGTAACGTTTGCGGTAAAATCCGCTGCAGGCAGCATCTGACTGAGCACATTGGGCTGCCGCCACAAACTTCCGCTGGCCCCGCAGACCAGATGCAGTGCATCCCCCGCCACCGGGCGCAGCCAGGCTTCGGGCTGGGGGTTGGCCTGCCATTGCCATTGCAGGCCGGGCTTGCCGTTTGTAAAGCTGTCCCCTATTTGCAGGCCGGGACCAGCTTCGCCTTTGGGGCAGTCCCACTCGGTCACCGGCTCACCGATGCCATCGCCGTTTTGTTCCAGGCCGATGAACGGCCAATCGTTGTGCCAGCACATAGGCTGCAGGTGTACCACGCGGCCCAGTTCAAACCGGTCCTGGAAATGCAGGAACCAATCGCTGCCGTCCGGCGCTGTGACCCACGCGCCCTGGTGGGGGCCGTTGATGGAGCTGGCCCCCTGGTGCATGACGATTTTTTCCTCATACGGGCCGTACACATTGCGGGCGCGCAGCACGGTCTGCCAGCCGTATTCCACACCGCCTGCCGGGATAAAGATGTAATACCAGCCGTTGCGCTTGTACATTTTGGGGCCTTCGGCGGTGGGCTGGCTCAGGGTGCCATCAAACACGATGGGGCCGTCCTCCACCACTTCCAGCGTTTCGGGATCCAGGCGGGAAAGCTGGATCTTGTGCTTAATGCCGCAGCGGCTTTTGGCAAAGGCGTGGGCCATATACACGCTGCCGTCATCGTCCCACAGGGGGCAGGGATCGATCCACCCGCTGGCGGATTTTACGCAGTGCAGCGCACTCCAGGGGCCGGCGGGGTCGGTGGCTTCGGTGTAAAAAATGCCCTCGTCCGGCAGGGGAATGAATGCATAGAACCTGCCCGCATGGTAGCGCAGCGCCGGGGCCCAGGTGCCGCAGCCATGGGCGGGCTGGGCATAGCGGTCAAACGGCAGACGCTCCACGCAGTTGCCGATGCGCTCCCAGTGGACAAGATCCTTGCTGTGCAGCACCGGCACGCCGGGCAGGTAGGTAAAGCTGGAAGAGATCAGGTAATAGTCCTCCCCCACGCGGATGGCGTCGGGGTCACTGAAATCCATGGGCAGCACCGGGTTCTGGTAGCAGCCATTTTTGATATCGGTCACATAACGGTCCATTGCTTTTATCCTTTCTTGTGTTCGCTTTCCAGCAGCAGCTCACATGCAGCTTCCAGCACGCAGGCGGAAGCCCACAGATTGTGGCTGAACCAGCTGCTGAACGGTCTGCCATCACTGAAGCGCTCCACATCCAGCCCATCGCTGGGGCACCAGCGTTCCGACAAAACGCCGTAACGGCCATAGCCGGTGGCTGCGGGGTACAGTTCCAGGCATTGCAGCATCCAGGCGGCAGAATCCGCCGCGCGGCTGGCGTAATAGCTGTCACCCGTCACCCGTGCCAGATAGCGCAGGTCCGTGTCAATAATAACCCCCATGGGGTGGATATGCGGGTTGGAAACCGAGGTAACGGCGCCGCCGCAGGCGGACCACCCCTGGTTCAGCGGGGTGTGCTCCGGGTAGGTCTTGTAGCCATAGCGCCACAGGAACTCGTACCCGGCGCTGTCTTTCATATATTGCAGGAATTCGGCCTTGCCGGTCTGCTCATACAGCAGGCGGCTGCCGCGCATGAAGGCCAGGTTGCCCTCCTCATCCACGGCTTTCCAGGTGTCCATGGGGGTACCGTAACAGTTCAGGTCCTTGACAAAGGTATGGTAGTAATCCAGCGCTTTTTCGGCGGAGTGCAGGCAGCGTTCTTCGCCGGTCAGGCGGTAGAGGTAAACCAGCGCCGGGGCAAACCAGCAGCCCGCAAAGCCGCTCCAATCCAGCACTTTGCGTTCCTGGGTGGAGTAAGTATAGCCGAAAGCGCCGTCTGTGCGCTGCAGATCCATGACGGTATGCAGCACCTTTTGGGCTGCATCCATCCATTTGGCCGGGCAGGGTTTGCCGTTTTGGTGCAGATAATCCATCGTTTTGGTCAGGTAGTGGACGGCGCTGCCCACTGTATAGGCACAGTGGCAGTCTTTGACCAGGCCGTACCCGGTCCACCAGCCGTTCACCTGGCTGCCCGCGGCATTGGGGGCCATCAGGTCGTTCAGCAGGCCGGAATTTTCGTTATACGCATCGGCAATGCGGTCAAACAGCTGTTCGCCACTCATGGCCGCGGCCAGCGGCGCTTCGGCATCCGCGCCAAGGGCATCGCGGCAGAGCACCAGCGGATAGGCCAGCACGCCGCCACCCGTCCAGCCGATCTCCGTCACCAGCCGCCAGGGGCGCATCTCGGTCTCCCTAGGCGGGCGGCAGCAGCGGTTGGTATACTCCCCCGCCGCCGCGTCAAAGTTCTGGTAGGCAAAGGTGTCCAGCATGCCCTGTACGGCCTGGCGCAGGGTATTGCGGGGGACGGCGCGGTCCTGGTGGCGGGCGTATTCCTGCCGGATGATCTCATGCAGCTCGGTTCGCGGGCCGCTGTGCAGGTAGATCCTGCCGCTGGTCTGCGCCTTGCAGGCCATGCTGCGGGTGGATGGCGCCGGGGTGGAGCGGTTTTTGAAGGTGGTGGGGTCGTTGGTGTACCCCAGGCTGATGCCGAACGCATCCGGCAAAGCGGCAAACACACCGTTGCGGATGATCCCGGCCTCGCTTTCGCTGTAGGGTTCCACCGCAGCGGCGGCCACTCCGCCGTCCCAGCAGAGGGCGGCGAGCGGCATGGCGGCGCGGTCCGCACGGAATTCCCACAGCGGCGCACAGAACGCCACCTCGTGGTGGTCCTTCGTCAGCAATGGAAATTCGCCAGGTTTGGCTTCCGCGGCGTGGTTATCGCCGTAAATATTGCAGGGGATCACATGGAAATAATCGCTCTGCCCCGGCACAGCCAGCCACATGCGCAGCTGGGTGGGGTTGGGCGCATCCATTTGCAGGGTGTAGCACAGCGTATCGCCAGCGGGGGTGAACTGCGCACTGTAATGCGCACCGTTCAGCGTCCAGTCAAAGCCGGACTGTGTGCAGGCAGTTTCCGGCACCGGCACCCAGGCATCCTCGATCCGGCAGGCAAAGCTGACGTTTAATGTTTGGGAATTCAGATCCAGTTTCATTATGATACCTCAACAAAAAATGCGGGCCGGGCAGTGCCGGCCCGCAACGGGTCAATGATTTTTAGGAGGGACAAACAAAAAAGAGGAAAACGAAAATCAGCCTTTCAGGCCGGAGGTTGCAATGCCTTCCACAAAATATTTCTGTGCGGCAAAGAAGAGGAGAACCAGCGGCAGAACCGCCACGCAGGCCATGGCCATAACGCGGCCCCACACCACAACACTTTCCGCGTCAACGGAAAGGCGCAGCGCCAGCGAGAT
This sequence comes from Subdoligranulum sp. APC924/74, assembly GCF_003324125.1. Lineage (NCBI taxonomy): Bacteria > Bacillati > Bacillota > Clostridia > Eubacteriales > Oscillospiraceae > Subdoligranulum > Subdoligranulum sp. APC924/74. The sequence continues at coordinate 19,937 of NZ_PSQF01000036.1, forward strand.
GGTGTATTTTTTGACCGAGTTGATGAAGATCAAGGAGTTGAAGTAATCGTTATAGGTCCACAGGAACTGGAACAGGCCAGCGGAGAAGAGGGCCGGCTTCATCAGCGGCAGCAGGATCTGCCAGAAGATGCGGAAGGTGCCACAGCCATCAATGCAGGCGGATTCGTCCAGATCGCGGGGGATGCCGCGCATGAACTGGATGAGCTGATAGATGAAGAATGGGTAGCAGGCCAGCAGGGCGGGCACCCAGAATGGCATGTAGGAATCGACCCAGCCGAACTTGTTGAACAGAACGTAACGCGGGATGATGATGACCGAGTTGGGAAGCATCAGGGTGGCGATCAGGATGGCAAACAGCTGCTTTTTGAACGGGAAGTTGAACCGTGCAAAGCCATAGGCAACCAGCGCACTGGAAGCGATGGTCAGCAGCGTGGTGGGGATGACCATGATAAAGGAGTTGATGAAATAGGTTGCATAGGTATAAATACCGGCGCTTTTCCAGCCGTCAATAAAGTTCTGGAAGCTGAAGCTTTTGGGCATCAGTGCAATGGAGCCAAAAATTTCATCGTTGGTTTTGAACGCGGCCGAAATCATCCATGCAATGGGGAACAGCAGCACGCAGCCAATCAGGATGATGACCAGATAGGTCAGCACCAGGTTCAGGGTCTTTTTTTGTTGTTTTGTCATAATGCTCACGCGCCCTTTCTCAGCTTTCGTCGCCATAGAAGACCCACCACTTGGAGGTTGCGAACAGCACCAGAGTGATCAGCATGATCACAATAAAGATGATCCAGGAAATGGCGCTGGCGTAACCCATCTTGAAGTAGGAGAAGCCTTCCTTATACAGTTTCATGCCCAGCACATAGGTAGCCTTCATGGGGCCGCCATCGGTGATGACAAAGGCAGAGGTGAAGTTCTGCAAAGCCTGAATGGTCTGCATGATAAGGTTGAAGAAGATGATGGGGGTGATTTGCGGAACGGTGATGCTGAAGAACATCTTGACCTTGCTTGCGCCGTCAATCTCGGCAGCTTCGTACAAATCTGCCGGAACGTTTTTCAGCGCGGCCAGGAACATGACCATGGAAGAACCAAACTGCCAGATCTCCATCATGCAGATGGTGCGCAGGGCTTGATTGGGGTCGCCCAGCCACTGTACGTTGGGCAGGTGCAGGGTGGTCAGGATGGCGTTGATAACGCCGTTATCCATGAACATGATCTTCCACAGCAGAGCAACAGCAACGCTGCCGCCGAACAGGGACGGAATGTAGTACAAAGTACGGATGAGGTTGATGCCTTTGATGTCACGGTTGAGGAACACCGCAACAGCCAATGCCATAACCAGCTTGCCGGGCACGGTGTACAACGTGTAGGCCAGGGTAACTTTCAAGGAGTTCCAAAACTCATTATCCATGGTGAACAACTGGATGTAGTTGCTCAGGCCGGTGAACGAGGGGGTGCCGGTGATTTTGTAGTTGCAGAACGAGTAAACCAGCGAGCTTAAAAACGGGTACAGCTGCAGGACCAGCATACCGATGATCCACGGGGCCAGATAAGCAAACGCCGCGTAATCGCGCTTGGTATAGTGCTTGATTTTGGTTTGTTTTGTCATAGGATCACACCTCTTTGGAAAAAATCCGCCTTTTTACTGGTGTAGCTGAAAACAAAGAAAATGACGGATATTTCGCAAACACAAGCAGGATTTAAGGCAAAGAGCCGCAGGAATCCTTTGTGGATTCCAAGGCTTTTTAACGCCAAATCCGGCTGTGTTTGTAGAAATAGACTATATTTTCGACTTTTCAGGTACACTTTAATAAAACGGATGCCTCGGTGGGAGACACCCGTTTTTGATGTTCGCTGAGGTTTACTGGGCGCTGATGTAGCTGGAGAGCTGATTGTACATATCGGATGCAGCGCTTGCGGGGTCGGTGGTGCCGTAACCGACAGCCTCGATGGTATCAGCAATGATCTGCTTGGATTCCGGTGCGGAGGAGTACTTGTCGTTGGTCAGGCCGCTGTAGCCGCTGGCAATGTTGGCGGCGGTCATCATGTTCGGGTCCAGGGTACCGTCTTTTTCGCAGATTTCACGGGCCTTTTCCGTCGGGGGAACACTGCGCACGCAGGCCAGGGTGCTTTCGGCGTCATCGCTGTTAAAGAAGTAATCCAGGAACTTCATGGCTGCTTCCGGAGCCTTGCAGGTGGAGGTAACTGCCAGGACCTGCGGGCAGTTGCAAGCCCAGCCGTTGTCCTTAGCGCCGTCCAGCAGGGGCAGGTAGCCGGTGCCATAGGTTGCGCCCTCATTGGCGGCGGTCATAACATTGATGGTGGAGATGTAAGCGAAGGTGCAGACGTACTTGCCAGCGATCCAGTTGGGGTCAGACTGCAGGTCGTCGTTGCTGTAAGCGGAAGAGTAGGAAGCCGGTGCGCAGACATTGTTGTCGTACAGTCTCTTAACGAGATCCAGGCAGTTCTGGATATCTTCCTCGGTATAATTGAACTCTTTGGAGTCAGCGTCAAAGATGGTCTTGCCGGTCAGCTGCTTCATGTAGGTAAAGAACACCAGGTTGGTCACATACTCTTTGTTGGTGCACAGCAGGTAGGTATCGGGGTCTGCTTCATGGACCTTTTTGCCCCATTCAATGAACTGATCCCAGGTGTACTGGGTGTTGAAGTCGATGCCGTACTTTTCGGCCAGCTCTTCGTTCACAACCAGTGCCGGGCCGGCAATGCCGGTGGGCAGGCCCAGCTGCTTGCCGTCATAGTTACCATTCACGCGCAGGCCAATGTAGTTGGGGTCAAAGTTGGAAAGATCAAAGTCGTAGTCCTTGTAATCCAGGAAGTAATCGCCGGTGGAAACAAAACTGGGCATCGTTTCGGGGTCAATCTGCACGATGTCGGCGGCGGTGCCGGATGCCAGCTGGGTTGCCAGCTTATCATGGTAGCCGTCAGAAGAGCCATACTCGGCTTCGATCTTGATGTTGGGGTTTTCTTCCATGAACTTGTTGATGACTTCCATGGTAGCGTTGGCGCGCTCATCGCCGCCCCACCAGGCAAAGCGCAAAGTCACCTGTTCATCGCTGGAAGTGGAAGCTGCGGTGCTGGTAGAGGCAGCGCCGCTGGTGCTGTCGGCTGCCGGGGCTGCGCTGCTGGCAGCACTGCCGCCGCATGCGGCCAGAGATAATGCCATGCTGGCGGCCATCATACCGGCCATAAGTTGCTTTTTCATATTGTTTTCCTCCTTCTAAATCGGCCCTTTTCGTCGAGCCTTATCATGGTTTTATTATAATTTGTTTGGCAGATTTATAAAAGGACTCACGCTTGCTAAAAGGATTCATCATTTGACACAAAACGCCGGGCAGGTATCATCTCTTGCGTTTTGGCGCAATTTAAGATACCTGCCCGGCATTTTATTATTCTGTTTTACCCGTTTGCGGGGCATCCGGGGTGTATTTTTTGTACGGGATGCAAAACGACACGCTGGTGCCAAGGTTTTTTATGGAACAGATGCGCAGCCCCGTTTCCTCCGGGTAGCGCAGGCGCAGGCGGCGGTCCAGGTTGGTCAGCCCAATACTGCGGCTGTTGCGGTCCGCAATGCGTTTGCGCAGCGCTTCCAGCTCTTCCCTTGTCATGCCGTCGCCGTTATCGATCACACGCAGGTTCACCTTATCGCCAATGCGGCGGGCGCGCACCTTCATGTAACCGCGCTCGTTGCCGCGCAGGGCGTGCAGCAGGCTGTTTTCTACCACGGGCTGCAGCATCAGGCGGAATACCTCGGCGTCCATCACATCGTCGTCCACTTCATAATAAATAATAAAGCGGTCCCCAAAGCGGTAGTGCTGCACTTCCACATATTTTTTAAGGTAGTCCAGCTCTTCCCGCAGGCTGACGCTCTTTTGCGGGTTGGTCAGCGAATACTTTAGGATATCCGATACATACCCCACCACCGCGCTGATGCGCCCATCATCGTTCAGCTTGCGGGCTTCCATATCCAGCGTTTGCAGGGTATTGTACAAAAAGTGGGGGTTGATCTGCAACTGCAGGGCGGTCAGCTCGGCGTTCTGCTGGCGGTACTGCTTTTCTTTCAGCTGGATGTTCAGGTAGGTGTTGTTCAAAAACATCATCAGGATGTTGTTCATGATAACGTCATATTCATCATTTACCTTGCGCTGGGGGCGCTGGATGGTGCGGCCCGCCTCGGCATCCTCAAACATCTGCAGCATCAGGTTGATCTCGTCAAAGCTGCGCTTGGTGTTGACGTATGCCAAAAACACAATGGCGTACAGCGCCACAACCGCCATCAGCAGCAGCGGCATCAACCGTTCGCCCAGGTTTTCCAGGATCATGGCCCGGTCAATGGTAGATACGATGTAGAAATCCGGGTTCTGGTAGCTTTGCCAGTTCAACAGGCAGTCCCGGTCATCCAGCTTGATCCAGAACTCGTGCTCCTGTTCCGCCGTGTTCCCTGCCCCGCTCAGCGTTTTGCCCATCAGGTTTTGCAGCTCTTCCGTCGCGCCTGCGTCCCCTGCCTTTGCCAGCAGACGGCCGCTGCCGTCAACCAGGTACAGGTGCTGGTTATCGGACGGGCGCAGCACGGCAATTATTTCCTGCAAGTGGCTGATGTTCAGGGTAACGGCCACACAGCCTTCCATCGTCAGCATCCGGGCGCACACTACCAGCTGCCTTCTCTCGCTGGCTTTGCCTGCGTTCACCACCACCGGGGCAATGCAGGTACGCTCAGCATCCGACATAGAGGAATACACGCTGTACCAGCCGCTGTAATCATCCGCCGAAAGGTTGACCAGCCCGCTGGACGTCAGCGCACGGTCGTACCCATCTATATAGATCAGAACCGAATCCACGTAATCATACGCGTTGGTCATGCTGTTCAGTGAAGATACCAGGCTGCGCAGGTAGATGGCATCGGTGTAAGAAAGGCTTTCCCTTTTCAGAGCTTTGTTCAGCACCATGTTGGTGCGGGTCATGCCGGTCATGTAGCTGTTCTGCGCCAGGACCGAATCCAGCACCAGCGAGATGTTGGAGCGCACAGCCTCAATACCGCGCTCATTGTCCTGCGTCATACGGTGCATCTGGGTCACAAGGGTCATGTAGGTGGTAACGGCCACCAGCAGCAGCGCCGGGATCAGCATGACCACCACAAAGTTCCACATGCGCTTCAAAAAGAACTTCCGCTTCATTCCCTTCATAGCGCGGCACCATCCAGGCGGGATTTGCGGTATTCCGATGGGCTCTGCCCATAATACGCTTTGAACGCACGGGAGAAGTTTTTGGGGTTATCGTACCCGACATAATAGGCAATATCGTAGCTTTTATAGTGGATATCCGCCAGCATCTCACATGCTTTTTCCATCCGCGTCTTGAGCAGCAGCTCCGAAAAGCTGGTTCCGCTTTTTTCCTTGAACACGCGGGAAAGATAAGCCGGACTCAAGGAAACCTTGGCCGCGGCTTCTTCCAGCGTGGCAGTGCGATAATTATCTTTTAAGTATTGCTGCACATCGTACACGATCTGGTCGTAATAGGCCTTGGGGGCGGTTTCCTGCACGGCGCTGCGGGCATCCAGCCGGGCTTTGACCTTTTCAAAGCATTCCAGCAGGGCGCTGTAGGCCACCGGTTTCATCAGGTAATCCGCCACGCCGTTTTGCAGCGCCGCGCGGAAGTATTCGTAATTGCTGTAGCTGCTAAAAAATATTTTCTGGATGTTGGGGTATTCCATCAGCCGATGGCTCAGCTCCAGGCCGTTCATATCCGGCATTTCAATATCGGTCAGCACCACATCCACCGGGTTTTCGGCAATATATTGCAGGGCTTTGCGTGCGCTGGTGAACACCTGCACCACCTCGAACCCAATGTTCTGCCAGGGGAACAGCTGGGCCATTCCGCTGGCAATCTTCTCTTCATCATCAATAATAATCAGTTTATACATCTTGCAGCCCCCATCCGTGTTCAGGGCAAAACCGTTCTTTCTGCCTGCCCTTACACTGGGGCAGACTACCACTTGTATACCAGTATAAAGCCTTTTTGCCCCAAGGGCAAGACAAAAATCGCGGAATGATGGTTAGGGCAATACCGCATAATTCCCGCCTTACGGCTTAAGCACCGCTCCGGCGGCTGCCGCACCTCGCTCGCCGTATCGGCACTTAGAATTATGCGGTATTGCCCTAGCTTTTTGCGTATTTTGGGGATACTGTTTGGCGGTTTTGGGGCGACTTTTCAGATACACCCCAGGATAGGGGGTTGAGCGCTTCATTAGGATCGGCGGGTAGCTTTTATTTTGCGAGTGGGTGGTTCGGACGGGGGAACATTCTGGATTTTTGGTGGTTGGAATGATGTCCTGGGATGGATTTTTGTGCAGGGTGGTAGGACGGATTTTTCCCTGCAGATTATTCTATCCCACACATCCACCCCATAAACAACCTGTGGGGCGGGATTTCCCCTTCCCGCCGCGGAGAACCTTGTTGGTTTGTGTTGTGCCCGCTAAAATATTTGCAGGAGACGATGCTTCTCTTGAGGGCAGTTCCCCGCGGGGTGGAAAGATGCCGCGGAGCGGCGGAGAGGACCGGGCGCTGTTTACACCTGTCACCACAAATGCTTGAAGGGTGAATTCCACAGGCTGTCTCTAGGGTGTATCTGAAAAATTCATGTTTTTATGCTGCCCGATTTCCGCGGCGTCCGGCAGTCATTTTCTCCTTGCTACTAACCATTCCGCATTTATCTTGACTGTCTTTCGCCGATGCGAAGGTAATAGGCAATACCGCATAATTCTAAGTGCCGATATGGCGAGCGAGGTGCGGCAGATGCCGGAGCGGTGCTTAAGCCGTAAGGCGGGAATTATGCGGTGTTGCCAATATTTTCTCAAGTTGCAGGCCATCTACTATTGCTTAAATCGTCGAATTATTCCCGCTTGGTTTCCAAAGAGATTCTCTGTACCGAAATACAAATTGTATTATTTAATAAATTTAATACAAAAATAGCGTTGTATTCCCGCCATTTCACATCACGTTTCCACGTTTTTGTCTATCAAGCAACATGCCAACCTCTGCCCTAGCTCGCTCCATATCAACTTTCGCCTTTCTCCCTATCCCGCCAAATCCCATCGTTTGGTCGGCTGTTTTAATTCCAAATCGTATAATACAGCTCATATATGCCATTTTGTTTTTAGGCAATACCGCATAATTCTAAGTGCCGATACGGCGAGCGAGGTGCGGCAGATGCCAAGCCAAAAGCGCAGATAATA
>NZ_PSQF01000037.1:0-26911 GCF_003324125.1 Subdoligranulum sp. APC924/74
ACGGCTTAAGCACCGCTCCGGCGGCTGCGGCACGGCATCTGCGTTGCCAAAATGCTCGATAATGTCGGGTTGCGGTATCCGCATCGTGCTTCGGGGGCAAAAGCCCCTCGCACTCTGCGACCGCTGCCCCTGCTTCGGTTCGCTGTTTCCGCCACTGGCGGCGCTCACCTTTGCAGCATCCAGTATTATCTGCGCTTTTGGCTTAGCATCTGCCGCACCTCGCTCGCCGTATCGGCACTTAGAATTATGCGGTATTGCCTTAAATATTGAATAAAGCGATTGCGCCGTTTCTCCATTCAGAACAGGTCTAGCATATTATTGAGATAAATTTCTTCGCGGACGCGCAGCTGGTATTCTGGCTTTGTCATATAGTAAAGCAGAAACTCCAAAATTAAGGCACTGCCAAGCCCGCGGCCCTCAATTTTGAAGTTGGAAAAGCCCATGGGCAGATAGATATTTTGAATATCCTGGATGCCAATAAAACCGGGGTTGTCCATTGCTTTTGAAAAGCGATACCCTTCCTGTGCGCCAGGGGCTGCGCAGCGGTGGTCGGGGCAGGTTTCGCCAAGGTTTTTACGGCTTACATTTTCATAGCAGCGCTTTCTGTCCTTGCAGCCAAACCAGCAGCATTCATTGCAAAGGAATTCCACTTTATCTTTCTGGGGCTGGGGCAGGTTGTTCAGCTGTTCAAATTCTTTATTTAACCGGAAATCCGGCACAACATAGCGGAAGTCATCCCGATTCAATTCCGCCTGTAACTGCGGGAATTCCGTGAGCACCTTGGTTGTAGATGAAACAAAGTAAAGCCCCGGATAACGGCTTTCCAGATATCTGAGCAGCAAGTCCGAATGGACAATAACGCCGTTTTGTGCGCCGCCGCTATTTTCAAACAGCTTACACAGGGCGTTGCACTTTATGTCCGCCAGGTGTTCTTCACGCAGCAGCGAGTTACTGAATGTCAGCCGGGCGGATATCCCATATTCGCGCATCAGATCCATAACATCTTCGGGATCCTGCACGCCAAAACTTGTGCGGCCGCCACCCCAGATGCAGTCGCCCAGGGCCCCATAAATGGAGCCGATGGCGCACCAGCTGTAAAAATATTCTCTGTGATGATAGAACAGCGGCAGGAACATGCGGTACAGCCCATAAAATTCAAACAGCCCCGGCAGATGATAATATGCCACGCCGGGCTTTGAGGTATTCTTTATTTTATCGTCCATCTTGCGTTTTTGTGCGCTCCCCTTCCGGTGTGATTTTTCAGCTGCTTTATTTTAGCATCTTTTTCCGCTGAAAGCAAAACAAGCAGCAAAAAGGCGGGCAGTTGTTTTTCGTCGCTGCCCGCCCAAATGTAACTTGTTATTTTGTTTTGTGGGAACTGTGTCAGTCATCCAGCTTAATTTTCTCTTTCTGCACCACGCAGCCTGCCATATCGCCAATAACGTTCACGCAGGTAGCGCCCATATCGCATAGGGTATTGATGCTGATATAAACGCCCATCACGCCAGCCGGGAGACCCGCCATGGTAGCCAGCGCGGCGAACGAAGCGATTGCACCACCGGGGATGCCGGGGGTGCCCACGGACAAGATCACATTTGCCAGCAGGATCACAATCATCATGGAGGTACTGACCTCAACGCCGCAGGCGTTGGCGAAAAACACGATCATGAACGACAACACGATGGAAACAGCATCTATGTTGACCGTTGCGCCCAGAGGGATAGCGATACTGGTGATTTTATCGGATACGCCCATCTCGTCCTCCATGCACTGCTTGCTGAGGGGGATGGTGGCCGAACTGGAACAGGTGCCAAAGGCGTTCAGAGCTGCCGGCAATCAGCGTAGAGCCGCTGCCAAGGAACGGATCAAGGACGATGCCATTGGTCATGGTAGAGTTTCGGATAGGATACTGGCAAAAATTGAGGATAATCACATGCGTGAAAGAGACACAAAAATCGGATTAGCTGAACAAAGGCAGGTGGCTTTTCTGGAGATAGCGTTCCAAATTTTACCACTCAAAAGCAAACAAAAAAGAGCACCCTAAGAGGTAAACTCTCAAAGTGCTCTTTCTGAAAGCAATCAGCTAATTAACCCTTAACAGCGGCGGCAACTTCAGCAGCGAAGTCGTCAACGCGCTTTTCCAGGCCTTCGCCCTTGATGAAGTGGGTGTACTCGACGATCTTGATATCGCCGCCCAGCTTCTTAGCGGTAGCGTTCACATAGGCGTTCACGTCCATGTTGCCATCCTTGATGAAAGCCTGATCGACCAGGCAGTTCTCCTTGTAGAACTTGCCCAGACGGCCGGTAGCCATCTTCTCTTTGATAGCGTCGGGCTTGTTGGCGGCCTTCGGATCGTTAGCCATCTGAGCGATGATAATCTTCTTCTCGTTCTCGATAGCCTCAGCAGGCACAGCCTCACGGTTCAGGTAGCTCGGGTTTGCAGCAGCGATCTGCATTGCAATATCCTTGCCAAACTCAGCGAACTCCGGCTTAGCAGCAACTTCATCGGTGGTATCGAACTTAACGATAACGCCGTGGGTGCCGCCGCCGTGAACGTAAGCGGCGCAATGGCCCTCATAGAAAGCAAAACGGCGAACCTTGATGTTCTCCTTGATGACCAGAATCAGAGCCTTCAGAGCTTCGTCAACAGTGCCTTCGCCCATCTTGCAGCCCATCAGAGCCTCAACATCAGCGGGCTTCTGCTCAGCAACAACATTGGCCAGATCTTTGGTGAACTCAACGAACTTATCGTTCTTGGCAACAAAGTCGGTCTCAGCGTTGACTTCAACAACAACAGCACCGTTAGCGGTGGCAACAGCGTAAACCATGCCTTCCGCAGCGATACGGCCAGCCTTCTTAGCGGCAGTAGCCAGACCCTCTTCACGCAGAATCTCGATAGCCTTATTGATGTCACCATCAGCCTTGACAAGAGCCTTCTTGCATTCCATCATGCCGCAGTCAGTCTGGCGGCGCAGTTCCATAACGTCCTTTGCAGAAACAGCCATGTTCATTCGTCCTTTCTGAATTTAGATGTACAAACAGTTTCGGGCGGGATCGGGCTTATTCAGCCTTGGCGGCCTCTTCGGCAGCGGGAGCATCCTGCTTACCCTGCTTGCCTTCCAGCACAGCATCAGCCATAGCGCCGGAGATCAGCTTGACAGCGCGGATAGCGTCGTCGTTGCCGGGGATGACGTAATCGATCTCATCGGGATCGCAGTTGGTATCAACGATAGCAACAATGGGGATGTTCAGCTTGCGAGCTTCGGAAACAGCGATGCGCTCCTTGTGCGGGTCAACAATGAACATAGCCTTCGGCAGGGTCTTCATGTTCTTAACGCCGCCCAGGTACTTGTCCAGCTTAGCCATCTCCAGCTCCAGCTTAACAACTTCCTTCTTCGGCAGCAGGTCGAAAGTGCCGTCTTCCTGCATGGTCTTCAGCTGCTCCATACGGTCGATGCGCTTACGGATGGTGCGGAAGTTGGTCATCATGCCGCCCAGCCAACGAGCGTTGACATAGTGCATGCCGCAGCGGGTAGCCTCGTCACGGATGGACTCCTGAGCCTGTTTCTTGGTGCCAACAAACAGGATCTCGCCGCCGTCAGCAGCAACATCGCGGACAAAGTTGTAAGCCTCATCGAGTTTCTTTACGGTCTTCTGCAGGTCAATGATGTAGATGCCGTTGCGCTCGGTGAAGATGTACTTTGCCATCTTGGGGTTCCAGCGGCGGGTCTGATGACCGAAATGCACGCCGGCTTCGAGAAGCTGTTTCATAGATACGACTGCCATAGTTAATTTCCTCCAAAATTTAGTTTTTTACCCTCCGCATCGCGTACTTGTTTTCTAACCTTTTTACGTGTTACGGCAAAAAAGGCACAAAAAAACAACGCAATGCGTGTGTATTGCTATAGTATAGTAGCACAAGGTGCAGCAAAATGCAAGAACTTTTTTTCATTATGCGAAAATTCTTGCCTGCACGGCGCAAAATATGCACCTTTACAAAAAAATGCGGCCCATATACAGGGCCGCACGGACTTACTGCATCAGATGGAAATTGCCTGTGCCACTTCGATCTCCATCGGGTCAAGGTATTTGTGCATCGACAACGCCACGTTGACATCATAGTCCACGATCTTACCGCCGGACAGGGCAACCACGCGGTTATAAATGCCCTTATCCAGCAGGTCCACTGCATGGTAACCCATCAGGGAGGCATTCACACGGTCACGCACGGTAGGTGAACCGCCGCGCTGGATGTGGCCCAGAACAGTTGCACGCGAATCAACACCTGTTGCAGCCTGGATCTGGTTGGCCAGGGTCTGGGCATCGGTAACGCCTTCCGACACAATGATGATGAAGTGCTTTTTGCCGGTAACCTGGGTCTGGCGCATACGCTGGAGAATGTCACGCTCAAAGTCGAACGGACGCTCCGGCAGCAGCACAGCCAAAGCACCGGTAGCAATGCCGACGTTCAGCGCAATATAGCCTGCATGGTGGCCCATAACCTCAACAACACTGCAGCGGTCATGGCTCTGGGTGGTATCACGCAATTTATCAATGGCTTCTACCGCGGTATTCATGGCTGTATCATAGCCAATGGTATACTCGCTGCAGGCAATATCGTTATCAATGGTGCCGGGAATGCCAACGCAGGGAATGCCCTGGTTCGCCAATGCGCGGGCGCCCATGAAAGAACCGTCGCCGCCGATGACCACGAGGGCATCAATGCCAAGTTCCTTACAGCGTGCAAGGCCTTTGGCCTGGCCTTCCTTGGTTTTGAACTCTAGGCAGCGGGCAGTATACAGAATCGTACCGCCGCGGTGGATGATCTCCGACACACTGCGGACGTTCATTTCGTAGCATTCGCCGTTGATCAGGCCGTTATAACCGCGCTGAATGCCCATCATGCGGTAGCCCTTGGAGATGCCTGCGCGGACAATGGCGCGTACCGCTGCATTCATGCCGGGGGCGTCGCCGCCGCTGGTCAGTACACCGATGGTTTTGATTTCCTTAGCCATAAAAATGTCCTCCTGTTATAGTTGAGCCGCGCAGAGCGACCCAATGAAGAAAACGCAAAACTGGTTTTCCTCGGCAGGCATTTTCCGGCGTACCACCGGGCAACCTGCCTATTTTTTAACATACTCCCCTGCCTGCTATTATACCATACCAGCGGCCCAATTTTATGGATAAAACGCGCAAAGTACATGGATTTATTTTGCCGCTTGTGCCGTTGTGAACTTTACATGGTCAGCACCCAAGATGCGTTCCAGCTCCTGGCGCAGCAACGGGTGATCCATGGCCCACATACTTTGCGGCGCACGCACCCGCTGGCCGGAATCTTCAAATTTGAAATATACGGGTGTGGGGCCGTCAAAAATATTTTGCAGCAGGTTTTCCACCTTGTGCATCTGGGCGCATTCCCGCGAGGGCACCAGCAGCCATATGCTTTGGGCAACCGTATCCCCCGCTGCCGCGCTGATGCGCTGGGAACGGTTCTGGCCAAAGCTTTGGGATGGATCATAACCATCGACCGGCAGTACGCTTTCCACGATCAGGCGGGTGCCTTCATCCTCTTTAACGGAAGCGCGGCCAGTGGTGACAACAACGGCGTTCTCCTGCAAATACGCACGGCAGCTGGTCAACACGCGGGGGAACACCAACAGCTCCATTGTGCCGGTCAGATCTTCAATGGTAGTAAAGGCCATCAACGTATTGGACTTTGTGGTCATGATCTTGTTTTTGACCACGGTACATACCAGGGTAACCGTCTGGTTATCAAAATCCCTGGCATTCTCTCCCTGCAGCTGAGCGATGGTACAGGTGGAGATTTTTTCGATCTTTTCCCGGTACGCATCCAACGGGTGGCCGGACAGGTACAGGCCCGAGACCTCTTTTTCCATTTTCAGCAGCTCGCCGGAATCATACTCACGCAGGTTGGGCACCTGATAATCATCGTTCTGGGGGGCTTCCTCGGCACCAGCCATGGCGCTGAACAAATCCAACTGGCCATCCAGATTCTGGCGGGCATCGTTTTCAACGATGCGCAGTACCGTTTCCACGCTTTCCATCATGCCGTGGCGGCTGGGTTCCAGGGTATCAAAGGCACCGGCTTTGATCAGGTTTTCCAGCGCACGGCGGTTAAGCATGTTGCTGCGCATCCGCTTGCAGAAATCGTACAGGCTGCGGAATGGGCGGCTTTCGCGCTCTTTGATGACCGCTTCAATCAAATCGCGGCCAACGCTTTTGACGGCGTTCAGGCCAAAGCGGATGCTCTGCCCGTCCACCGTAAAGCCGCCGCGGGATACATTGATATCCGGCGGCAAAACCTTGATGCCAAGGCGCTGGCATTCGGACGAATATTCAATCACCTTGGCGGTGCTGTCCAGTACGCTGGTCAACAGCGCAGCCATGAACTCGCGCGGGTAATGGCACTTGAGATAGGCTGTCTGGAATGCCACATAGGCATAGCAGGCCGCATGAGATTTGTTGAACGCATAAGAAGCAAAACTGACCATATCGTCATAGATCTCATTGGCCACGGCTTCCGGGATCCCGTTCTTCACACACCCGGCGCACTCTTTGCCCGGCTCAGTACAGCCATGCACAAAGTGCTCTCGCTCGGCTTCCATGACTTTATGCTTCTTTTTGCTCATGGCACGGCGCACGTTATCAGCCTGGCCAAAGCTGAAGCCTGCCAGCTCGCGGCAGATTTGCATGACCTGTTCCTGATAAACGATACAGCCGTTGGTAACATCCAGGATATGGGCCAGCTGGGGTGTTTTATAGGTGACTTTATCCGGCTCCCTGCGGTTGCGCAGATAGGTCGGGATAGAATCCATGGGGCCGGGGCGGTACAGCGAGATGAGGGCAATGACGTCTTCAAGGCTGCGGGGGTGCATACTGACCAGCACCTGGGTCATACCAGTAGATTCAAGCTGGAAGATGCCCTCTGTTTCGCCTCGTTCCAGCATAGCATAAGTAGCGGCATCGTCATAATCCAGATTGGCAATGCGGAAATCCGGTTCATGCAGGCGCACGGCGGCTTCGGTATCATGGATAACGGTCAGGGTGCGCAGGCCAAGGAAGTCCATCTTGAGCAGGCCAAGGCGCTCAATTTCCACCATGTTGAACTGGGTAACCGGCAGACCATCGTTGGTGGAAAGCGGCACATACTCGGTAGCCGGTTCGCGGGTAATCACAACGCCCGCCGCATGAGTGGAAGCGTGACGCGGCATGCCCTCCACTTTCAGCGAGGTATCGATCAGCTCATGCACCTGGGGTTCAGCGTCATACATTGCTTTCAGGTCCGGCGAAACCTCCAGCGCATGGTTCAGCGTCATTTTCAGTTCAGTAGGAATCAGCTTGGCCACCTTATCCACGTCCTGGTACGGCATACCCATCACGCGGCCGACATCGCGCACGGCGGCACGGGCGGCCATAGTTCCAAAGGTCACGATCTGTGCCACATGGTCACGGCCATACTTGCGGTTGACGTAATCAATCACTTCCTGGCGGCGCTCGTAACAAAAGTCAACGTCAAAGTCCGGCATAGAGACACGTTCCGGGTTCAGGAAGCGTTCAAAAATCAAACTGTAGCGGATGGGGTCAATGTCCGTAATACCGACACAATAGGCCGCCAGGCTGCCCGCACCGGAGCCGCGGCCGGGGCCGACCGGGATATCGCGGCTTTTGGCGTAATTGATAAAGTCATACACGATGAGGTAATAGTTGGTGTACCCCATCTTTTTAACCACGCCAATCTCGTATTCCAGGCGTTCACGCAAGGCATCCGTTACCTTGCCGGGGTAGCGGCGTTCCAAGCCCTCATAACAGAGCTTTTCAAAGTATTCCTGGTTTTCCATGCCGTCCGGAGCTTTGAAATACGGGAGCTTGGTATCGCCAAACACAAAGTCAAAGTTGCACTGTTCTGCAATTTTGTTGGTGTTCTCGCAGGCTTCCGGCACCATGGAGAACAGATCATACATTTCATCGGTGCTTTTTACATAGAATTCCTCGGTCTGAAACTCCATGCGGTCCACATCGTTGACGGTTTTGCCGGTCTGGATGCACAGCAGAATGCTCTGCATCTTGGCGTCCTCGCGGGTGATGTAGTGGGAGTCGTTGGTGGCAACCATGGGGATGCCTGTCTCCCGCGAAAGGCGGATAAGCTGCGGCAGAACGGTAGTGTCTTCTTCCAGGCCGTGGTCCTGCAGCTCAATATAATAGTTGCCCTGGCCGAACAGATCGTTATAGTAAAGAGCAATCTGCTTGGCGCGCTCATAGTCCCCTGCCAGAATCGCCTGAGGGACCTCACCGGCAAGGCAGGCGGAAAGGCAGATCAGGCCTTCGTGGTACTGCTCCAGCAGGTCATGGTCAATGCGCGGCTTGGAATAAAAGCCCTCCAAGAAACCGGCAGATACCATTTTGATCAGGTTTTTATACCCGGTTTCATTTTTGCAGAGCAGGATCAGGTGGTTGTTGCCGTCAATACGGTTGACCTTATCAAAGCGGGTGCGGGTGGCAACATACACCTCACAGCCAATGATCGGCTTGATGCCTGCGGCTTTGGCTGCATCATAAAAGGCAACGCAGCCGTACATAACGCCGTGGTCAGTAATGGCAACGGCGGTCTGGCCCAGCTGTTTGATATAGTCAAACAGGCGGTCAATACGGCAGGCGCCATCCAGCAGGCTGTACTCAGTATGCAGGTGCAGGTGGGTGAACTGTCTTTGCGGTTGGTGTGGCGTGGTTTCTGGCATAATGTATCCCTTTGCTGCTGTGGTAAAATGCGGAAAAGCCGCAGCAGTTACGCAGCGGCTTTGCGTGGTTTATTGCGGAGATGGTGTGATGTCCTGTCCTGCTGGTTCCGGCTCTTTAAGATTTTCCTGCTCTTCCGGCTGTGCTGATGCAGCGGCGTTCAGGCGAGCGGCAGCTTCCTGGATCCGCTTGAACCGGTGGGAAAGCCCTGCTTTGCTGACAGGCGGGTCAAACTTTTCCGCCAGTTTGGCAAGCGGCATTTCGGGGTACTGCATCCGCAGGCGGGCTGCCTGCTGCAATGGTTTGGGCAGGGTTTCCAGCGCGCCGGCCTCTTCCAGCGTCTCAATCGCAAGGCGCACCTGCACGGCTGCCTGTACGGTTTTGCCCATGTTGGCGGTTTCGCAGTTGGAAAGGCGGTTGGTTTTATTGCGCATATCGTTATACATGCGTTGTTCCATGATGCGCATGGCGGCGTTGCCCGCGCCCATAAAGGTCAGCAGATCTTCCAGATGGTCGCTGGATTTGACATATACGGTGTTGGCTCCCTTGCGCACGGCGCGGTGGGGATTGAACTCATACTGGGCCAGAATACCCTCCAGCTGCTGCGAAAGCGAGTGCCGGGGCGAAAGGAACTCAATGTTATATTCCTTTTCCGGGTCGGTTGCCGTACCGCAGCATAAAAATGCAGTGGAAATGAAAAATGATCCGCATTTCTGGCATTTGAAGCAGTCCGGCCGGATGCGCAGGGTGGTTTCGCGGCCGGTATGGCCGAACAGGTTCAGCATTTTTTGTACCTGTTCGGGATCTTTTACGCTGAACTCATAAATCAGGCCGGTGCCGCGCTCCTTGGAAATTACGGTACCGGTAATGCCGCAGCGGGCATACAGCTTTTGTGCCAGCTGGGCAATGCCCTCGTTTTCGGTCTGCAAAACCACGCCGCGGTCATCAAAATACTTGCCAAAGCAGGCAACCGCGTAAGCTGCTGCGGTAACACAGCAGCTACGCACAATTTTGCGGTGCAGTATCTCGTTTTTAACGTCTTGGGAAAAACTCACGTTTGGTGTTCACACTCTCTTTGTCGGGAGATTTGGGATGTATCAGGCCGTGCGGCGGGCATCGCGGTGCTGCACGCTGGGCTGGTAACCAAGCTTTGTGCAGTACTCCCCGATCTTGCGGGCAAAAGTGATAGAACGGTGCTTGCCGCCGGTGCAGCCAATGGCGATCATCAGCTGGCTTTTGCCCTCCTTAACATACAGCGGCAGCGCATATTCCAGAAAGCTCTCTATCCGGCGCAGCAGTTCCTGCGATTCAGGGAACTTCATCACATAGTCCACCACTTCCTGGTCCAGGCCAGTCTTTTCTTTCAGCTCTGGCACATAGAACGGGTTGGGCAGGCAGCGCACATCAAACACGATGTCCGCTTCCTGCGGAAGACCGTATTTAAAGCCAAAAGAAACCACGTTGATAGACATGGCACACTGACCTTTTTGCAAAAACAGGCTGGAAACACGTTCCCGGTTTTGTGCAGTAGAAAGCAAAGAGGTATCGATCACATATTTTGCACGTTCCCGCAGGGGCTGCAATATCTGCCGTTCTTTGGTGATTGCCTCACTGACCGGGATCCCCTCGCTGATGGTCATGGGATGCACACGGCGGGTCTCTTTATAGCGGCGGCGGATGGCGGCATCGCTGGCATCCAGGAACAGGATGTCATAAGGCATTTTCTTTTCGTCCAGCGCTTCCAGTGCCTCATTGGTTTCCTGAACAGAATGCAGGCCGCGGATGTCCATCACGACCGCAACGCGGCTGAGCTGGTTTTCGCCCTGCTGGGCAAAGTCCAGGATACGGGGCAAAAGGCCCGCCGGGATATTATCAATGCAGAAAAATCCGATATCTTCCAGCGCGTTGACCGCCATGGACTTGCCTGCGCCGGAAAGGCCGGTTACGATCAAAAAGTTCATCCTGTTGTTCCTCTCTCATTCAGCGGGGCGGAATACCGTTCCTTGCCTGGCAGGTATCAAGATGCGGCATGGTTATTCCACCACGCGGATCTCGCGTTCCAGGGTGCAGCCGGTTTTTTCCAGCACGATCTGCCGCACCTGCTCCGTCAGGCTGACAACATCCGCGCAGGTGGCATTACCCAGGTTGACCACAAAGCCGCAGTGCTTTTCACTGATGGCTGCCCCGCCCACGCGGAAACCGCGCAGGCCGCAGTCCTCGATTAGCTTGCCGGCAAACTGGCCCACAGGGCGCTTGAAGGTACTGCCGGCGGACGGGTACTCCAGCGGCTGCTTTTCTTTGCGGCGGCGCATATATTCCTGCATGGCGGTATGGATCTCCTGTGCATCACCGGGGTGCAGGGTAAATTCCGCTTCCAGGATGCACCAGGAGCACCGCTCAAAAATGCTGGTGCGATAACCCAGCTGCAGTTCCTGCACAGGCAGAGTTTGCAGATGCAGGTTTTCGTCCAAGAACGTAACGGCTGTCAGCACGTCCTTTATTTCTCCGCCGTAAGCGCCCGCGTTCATATACACAGCCCCGCCCACCGTGCCGGGAATGCCGAAGGCAAATTCCAGCCCGGCCAGGCTTTCCTTCTGGGCGGTATTGCAAAGAGCGGAAAGCATCATGCCAGCCGGGGCCAGCACCTTGGTGCTGCCATCCGGCTGGGCCTGCATGGAAAAGCGGGAGTTGAGCCCCGTCAGGCAGATAACCGCCCCGCCGAACCCTGCATCCGAAAACAGCGTGTTGGAACCGTTGCCCAGCAGATAGGTGCGGACTTGATATTGGCGGCACAGTTCCAGAATACGGGTCAGCTGCGTTACCGTGGCGGGCACACAAAAAAAGTCTGCATTGCCGCCAATGCGGAACGTTGTATGCCGCCCCAGGGATTCATCAAGGCTGACAGGCAGGTTTTCTGCCTGCAAAGCTGCAAGAAATTGCTCGTTCATAAGCAAACCTCACAAACGGTTCAGATAGAATTTGCCAGGGCTGCCGCGCCGATCACGCCGGCATCGTTGGTCAGCACACAGGCACGAATAGCGGGCATTTTGCCGGTGGTAATGTTTTTGGTTTCTTTCTCCACATACTTGCGGATGGGTGCCAGCAGGGTTTCTCCCTGATTGGAAACACCGCCGCCAATGCAGATGGCTTCCGGCTCAAAGGTATTCACCACGTTGGAAATGCCGCAGGCAACATATTCGATCCAATTATCCACAACAGCCTTGGCGGTTGCATCGCCGGCTTCCATCGCGTCAAAGGGGATCTTGGCGTTCACATGGTCAATATCCCCCGCCAGTTTCCACATCATGCTCTCGGGGTGCCGGGTCATCGCTTCGCGGGCATCCTCCGACAGAGCGCGGGAGGAAGCATAGCGTTCCCAGCAGCCATAACGGCCGCAGTTGCACTTGCGTCCACCCTTTACAATCACGGTATGGCCCATCTCGCCAGCGGCAAAGTTGAAGCCGCGCAGAATCTTGCCGCCCAGGATAATGCCGCTGCCAATGCCGGTACCCAGCGTGATAACAACGGCATCCTTGAAGCCCTTTGCGCCGCCTGCGATGTATTCGCCAAATGCTGCTGCGTTGGCATCGTTTTCCACATAGACCTTGCAGCCGAGCAGAGCTTCCAGGTCAGGCCCCAGGTTCCAGTCATAGTAGCCGAAGTTGGTGTTATAGCCCACAAAGCCGGTGGTAAAATTCACACTGCCCGGGGTACCAATGCCCACATAGCTGACATCTGCAAAATCAATCTTGCAGTCTTTGGCAACAGCACGGCACAAATCTGCCAGTGCCTGCTCCAGGTCCTGCGCCGGACGCGGCAGGCGGGTCGGGCGGGTAATTTTGCCCACAATGTTGTAAGCTTCGTCAACAAGGCCTGCCGTCATGGTAGTGCCGCCAAGATCGATACCAATGGTGTATTTCATAAGATTTCTCCTCCTATATATTCTGCACAGATGCGGCCGTGCAGTTTTAGCTCATTTACAAGGTTCTGCCGTGTGGCGTTTACCACAAGTTCCTGCGGGAACTGCATTTCTTCCAGCATCGCCAGCAGCGGGGGCATGTTGCCTTGCAGCTGGGTAGTGCTGTGGGCGTCGGTATCCAGCGCAATATGGCAGCCGTTTTTCAGGCAGGCGGCCAGCAGCAGCTTCATGTTGGGGATACCATCCCGCCGCACATTGACGGAATTGCCGTTGAGCTCCACAACCTTATGGTTTTTGGCGAACGCTTTGGTTACAAGGTCATAGTCATAGCGGTAATTCTGTTGCTCGGAATGGCCGATGCAATCCACATAAGGGTTTTCGGCCACAGCCAGCCACAGGCGGGTGGCTTCTTTTTCGGTCAGCAGACCGGGGATGCAGGGGCTGTGGATGGATGCCACAACCCAATCCAGCGCCCGCAAACGGCTTTGGGCAAAATCCAGCCCGCCGTTTGTGTCCATCACATTGGCCTCCGCGCCGTACATCATCGCAACGCCGTGCAGTACCAGCGGCAGAGCCGTCTGGTTGGCAAAATGCCACATGTGCGGGGCATCCGGCATAGCCGGGCCGTGGTCGGTAATGGCCAGCGCCGCATAGCCGAGGGCGGCGGCTTTGGCGGCCATTTCATCTAAGGTATTAAATGCATGGGTAGCGCTTAAAGTATGGGTGTGAAGATCCGCAATGATCTGCATATAGATGGTACTTCCGTTTCTAGTGATAAAATGATAATTTACAGCCAGGCTCAGAACCCGCTTACATCGTTCTGCAAGCCAAGGCGGTTGAGCAGTTCCTGCGCCGCGTTATAGCCCATCTCTTTCTGGCGGTTGTTGATGGCTGCAGTTTCCAGGATAACGGCCAGGTTACGGCCGGGCATAACGGGGATCAGCATACTGGGCACCTTAACGCCAAGGATATCATAGGTGTTGCTTTCCAGGCCGGTGCGGTCATAATTCTTGGTGCGGTCCCAGGCCTCCAGCTCAATAACCATTTCCACCTCAACGCTGTTTTTGACCGCGCCGATACCAAACAGACGCGCCACGTTGATGATGCCGATGCCGCGCAGCTCAATAAAGTGGCGGATGTTCTCCGGTGCCATGCCCATGATCTTGCTGCTGGAAACCTTGCGCAGCTCCACAGCATCGTCCGCAATCAGGCGGTGGCCGCGCTTGACCAGCTCAATGGCCGTCTCGCTTTTGCCAACGCCGCTGTCGCCAAGGATCAGGATGCCTTCGCCGTATACTTCCACCAACACGCCGTGGCGGGTGATGCGGGGGGCAAGCTCGGTGCTCAGCGCCTGGATCAGGGAGCTCATCAGCGGGGAGGTCATTTCGGCCGACTGCAGCAGTGGCACGCCGTACTTTTGGGCGAACTCCATCATTTCCGGCAACGGCTCAAACCCGCGGGTCAGGATGACTGCCGGCGGCTGGAAAGAGAAAAGTTTTTCGAGATGGGTACGGCGGATCTCCGGGTCCAGCTCATTCAGGTAGGAAAGCTCAGTCAGGCCGATGATCTGGATCCGGGTGCGGTCAAAGTACTGATAGTAACCGGCCAGCATAATGCCGGGGCGGTAAACCTCGGCGGTATAGACCTTGAACTGGTCAAGATCCTTGGGGGTGTAGGCAACGGTCAGATGGGATTCGCGCGCAAGCTTGTCAAGGCTGACGAAAAACTGCTCCACGGAAAATGCGCCCCTTTCCAATTTTAGTCATGGTATATCGTTTTAGGTTTGCGATCAAATGGTTTTGTTAGTATTATAACGTACAGGATTTTTTTTGTACAGTCATAGCCGAAATAATTTTGATCCTTTCCTTGTTCCGGGGGTGAAACAGCAGGGCTTTCCCTGCCGGTTCTGCCGCACAGGTGTCCGCGGCGCTGCGATATTTCGATCATAATTCACCACAGAAAAAAATGCCCGCAGCAAAGCAGGCATTTTCATCTTAATGCAAATTATGGGGCACGTTATTCCGGTTTAGCAGCCAGCTTTACCGCACTGCTGCGCACCCAGGCATCCAGCCGGAAGAGCGCTGCCGACGCCGCGGCAACGGCCAAAAGGTAAACGCCAAACAAGAGCGCGGTATCCCGCCGGGTCATGGCGGCCAGGTCAAAGTTATCCACCAGGCGCAGAATGATGACATGGTGGGTCAGAAAGACCGCATAAGAATACTTGCTGAGGAGCGCACACGCATTTTGCAGCGGCACCCAGTGGATGCAGCCCCCCAGTGCGGCCAGCAGAATGAACGCCGCGGCACTGAACAGCGCACAGGCCACCTTGCCATCCGCCGCAGCGGGGGTAAACAGCAGCACCGCACACCCGGCCAGCACGCCAAGGCGCGCCGGGCGCTTCCAGTGTACAAACGCCATGCCGAGCAGGAATTCCGGGATATGGATTGCTACCAGGCGGGCATCCCACCCCATATAATGCACCGGCAGGCTGGCCGCCAGCACCACGGCCCAGGTCAGCAACGGCTGTTTGCGCAGCCCCCAGCGCAGCAGCGGGAACAGCAGATACAAAAACAGGATACTGCCCAGGAACCACTCGCCCACGCAGGCAAAATCCATCGTGACCCAGCCTGCGGCCTGAGCGAAATTATCCAGCCCCAGGACCGTCAGCAACAGGCTGGGCGTTTTGGCTGCGGCATAATACCCCGGCTTTGTGACAAAACGGATGGGAAAAAATATACACCACGCCAGCCAGAACATGGGGTACACCGCCTTGGCGCGCTTTTGGTAAAAGCGCGCCAGATTGAGCGGCTCTCTTCCCTGGCCGGGGCTGGTATACTGCAGCGCCGCGCCGGAAACCATAAAGAACAGCGAGGAGCCAAAGTCCCCCAAATAGATGTTAAAGGGCAGCACACTGCCGAACAGTTTGGACGGCAGTGTAAAATACCCGGTAACGGCAGCATTGAAATGAATGACCAGAATGCACACCAGCGCCACGGCGCGGATGAGATCCAGATAAAACAGGCGCTGTTTTTTCACCGGGCACTCTCCTTTCGTTTGCGCAGGGCATTTTTGACGGTGCGGCCCATCAGGCGGAATACTGGGCCAACGCCGCGCTGGGCAGCAAGGGCGGCATCCAGCACATCGGCGCGGGCCGCACACTGAGCGGCGGTTTCAAATGTAGCGCTGGCATGGCCGTTATACTGGGCCAGCAGCGGCACCAGCCAGAAATCCGACTCCATTTGCAGCGGCGGCAGCCCCTGCGGGAATGCAGCCCCCCGCACCAACAGACAGCCGCCATTGGGCAGCGGCGGCGGGGTTTCATCCAGAGGGAGCGGGCAATCCAGCGCAGACAGTTTTGCCTGTACGGCAGGTTTCTGCTGCTGCCAGCGCCGGGCTTTTTCGGCGGCGCAGCCCGCATACAGCGGCAGAGCCGGGCCAAGCACACCTACCAGCGGGTGGGCATCAAACAGTTCTGCCGCCTGGGCCAGCTGCAGGCTGGTTGGCATAGACCGGGCATAATAATAGCCCTCCACCCCGGCAGCACGCGGCAGCGGCAGGCAGTAGACGGCATCCGGCTGCAGGGCGCAGCCTTTTGCCAAAGTGTTGGCATCCAGCAAAATGGGCGCACACTCCCCCGCTGTTTGCGGCAGGATATAATGCCAGTGCAGGTTTTGCGCCATGGCAGCCAGCGGCTGCACCGGCAGAAGTGCGCGCAGCAGGTCATCCACCGGGTAATCCGTCTCGGATTTCAGATAGTCATACAGTTCTGCGGCGGCCCGGCCGTCTGTGCGGCGCAATTCATCCGCATAGGGGGTAAAAAAGCTGCGGCGCTTGAAAAACGGGCACCCGCGGTCCGCCAGCAGCAGCTTGGGGCAGGCCATAATGGGGTTGACGAAAAGGCTTGCCAGGTCTTTTGTATCCACAAAGGTATCCCACCGGTAACCAAGGGCAGCAAAGTGGGCGGTAAACTGCGTTTCGTGCAGGCGGACGGAATCTTCATAGCTGGCGGGCAGGGCGGCCGCCTGCCAGTAAGCAAAAAAGTCTGCCATCATGCGGGAACGCACCACAACAAAGTGGGATTGAATATGCTCCGGCACCATGGCTTTTGCCCCGCCAAAGCGGTGGCTGCGCATAGCATAGTGGCGGGTCAGGCCCCAGAAATCCAGCTCCGGGCGCCCATCCATCGCAGCAAACATGGCAGCTACATCCCCCACCGGCCCGGCAAGGGTATAGTTCATCAGCACAGCTTCATCATAATGCAGCAGCATATCCAGGCCGATCTGCCAAACAGCGTCCCGGTAGGCCCCCACATCAAAGCCTGTGTTTTCACGCTCCAGCACAGTGTGGCAGCAGCCTTGCGCCCACTGGCGGGATTCCGGCTGCAAGGGGCCGTTATTGACAAAGAACACCTGCCCCACTGCAGCCATTTGCTGTACAGCAAAGCGGCAGGCTGCATCAGCCTGCCCGTTGGGGTGATAATTGAAATAGATAATCAGCCGTTTTTTCATAGCGGTTGGCTTAATCCTCATAGTTCACGCCATGGGGCCCCAACACCGTGCGCTTAACGCGCATCATGTTTTCGTAAGCGGATTTCGGCATCCGCTTACGCAGCCAGTTGCGGGCGCGGCGGCGCTTGGAATTCTCATACGGGCCATAGTTTCCAAAACCGAACCAGTGCTTGCGCGCGGCAAAAGCACCGGCGCTGGCAGCGGCACTGCCAAAGGTGGTGCAGTCAAACACGCGGGCAAGCGGGCGGATCAGACCACTCGCGTATGCCTGCATGGAATCGCAGCGGGCAACGGCATAATCAGCGCTCATGGCCTGGGCGGGGTAATACCCTGCCCCCTGCGCCACAAAGGGATAGATACGCTCAATGGCATGGCTGATGGTACCATCCTGCGGCAGCGGCTCCGGCGGGAAATCTTCGTGCTTCCAACCGTGGTCAAACAGTGGGGCCAATGCTTTTACGCGGAACCAGAATACGCTGCCAAAGGGGGCAATGGGCATTTTTTCGCCGGAAATAGGGCGGTCAATGCCCAGCTTTTTCATCAGGGCCTTGGTATTATCAAAGTTGGGGCCCCAGCCGTTGGAGCACATGTTCATGAAATACACACCATGCGTGGGGAACGGCGGGCAGAGCAGGCCCAGATAAGGGTCTTTTTCAAATTCTGTCAGCACATTCAGCACATAGTCTGCGTTTTTGCAGATATTCTCGTTACAGACATAGCCAAAGCTGGCGCCAACGCTTCCGGGTTTGGTCTGGATGGCCTTTTTATCGTGCATAAAGCAGGCGTAATCATACTCCCGGATCTGCGGGGCAAGGTCACACAGGAACGCTGCCACATCGCGGCCGCGGTTTTCGACCACCTTTACGGTAACGGCATGCAACGGCAGGGTGCGGAACGCTTCTTCGATCTGCTGCTTTTTCTCCGGCGTGTTGGTGGAAATAAAAACGTCAGTCTCCGGCGGCATGTTGGCGGCAAAGGCGCAGCTTTGGGGCAGCATATCCATAAAATACAGGTGCATGCACAGCGCAATGCGGCGGTTTTTGCGCACGGCAGCGGCGCAGGCCTCATCCTGTACCCTTTCCGGAATCAGGCGGGTCAGACCCAGGTTGCGGGTAAAATCATAAGGGTGCATGGTGCGGATCATGTTTTTCCAGATCAGCTCCAGCGGGTAATCCGTATGGTCCCGCAGGTAGGCGTACAGTTCCCGCACCGGCTCCCCGGCGGTATCATTCAGGTATGCCTCAAAATCATGCATAAAGCTGCGGCGCTTGAACAGCGGGCACTTTTTATCCCGCAGCAACCGCGTGGGGCAGACAAGCAGCGGATAATCCGTAAACTCTTTCAGATCGTCCGTGTTGACATAGACATCCCACTGGTAGCCTTTATCGGCAAACTGTTTGGTAAACACCGATTCGTACCGCTGCACAGAGTCGGTATAGCTTTCGATCATGGGCATGGTATCCCAGTAATTTTGCAGCTCTTTGCTCTGGATGAACTTTTTGCGGTAGACAATAAAGTGGGACTGAATGTGCACCGGCAGGTAATTATAAAGATGTTTGCCCTTAAAGGGGTTGCCCTCCGCCCCATGGTGGATCGTCAGGCCCCAAAAATCAAGGTTGGTGCGCTCGGCCATGGCGTCAAACATTTCTTTCAAGGGGCGCACAGGGCCCATCAGGGTAGAGTTCGTCATGACCACTTCGTCAAATTCGCTCAAACGCTGCCAGCCGTAATGATCCAGCGCGGTTTTATAGGCCCACACATCCAGGCCCTTGTTTTCGCGCACAATAATTTGATCGGTAAATTCTTCAAATGCCGCGCGGCCCTGCTTGCTCAGCTTGCCGTTGCACACAACGATCAGCTCGGTCAGGTTACGGGCAAGATCGCGCAGGTAATAGGTGATAAAATCATCCACATCACCATTTTTTTCGTAAAAGAAAAAAATACCCAGTCGTTTCATTCTGTCACCCTTTCCGGTTATCGTTATGCCAAACCTGCATCTTTTAATATTGCGTTAATCTTGGTGGGGTCGCCCCAAACGCCGGGGCTGTCATACGGGCGGTCCGGGAAAACGCCGTAATCCAGTTTGATCTTATAGTTTTTATCCCGCAGGAACTGCTCCACACGGTCAGCCAGGGTCCGCGGCTGGCCGGTGCAGACGTTGATGATGCCGTTGACCTTGTTCTGCACGCTGGCCGCCACAATCATGGTTGCCAGTTCATCCAGATCAATAAAATCGTACTTATTCTGCCCGCTGGTAAACGGGAACGTTGTTTTGCCGTCCAGCTCTGCCTGTGCGATTTTGGCAAAGATGGAACTGCCATGGGCTTCGTCGCCCGTAATATAATAGGCGCGCAGCCAGTGCAGGTTGCAGCTGCTGCCCTGCAAGGAGAGCACCATGCTCTGGCGCAGGGCATTTTTGGCAATGCCATATTGGCTCAGGGGGTTGCAGGGGGTATCATCCTCAATAGCGCCCTCCCAATAGCCGACTTCGTGCATAGTGCCCATCACGGTCAAATCCGAAAGGCCGCCCGCTGCCATATTGTTCAGGAAGGTAACATGGGAGGAAAGATCCTTCATGTGGCTGGGCGCATTGTGGCGGAACCCATCCCGCCAGGCCATATGGATGCAGACATCAGGCTTGCCCAACGCCGTATAAATATTTTTGTCCCCGCTGAAAATAGGCACATCGCAGAATTCTGCGCGCTCGTCCACGCCCTTAAAGGCAAAGTCCGATGCAATGACGCGGTAGCCCATATCCAGTGCTTTTTTTACAACATGGCGGCCGATATAACCGGCTGCGCCGGTAACAAGGATGGTTTTCATTGTAGCAGTTTCTCCTCCCGGTTTGGCAGGCAGGCATACAGCCCCTGCAGGTGGGTACGGAACAAAAACAGTGCGGCACCCTGTTTTTTGTTGTGCCGCAGTGCATACCAAAAGTCAAGCCTGCTGTGGGGGCAGGCTGCCAGCGCCTGCTGCAGGCTGCGCCAGGCAGCCGCTTTGGCTTTGGGCGGCAAGCGGCCATCCCGCAGCTGATGCATGACAAAGGTGACAAACTCTGCCTGGCGGGCGCTCCACACCTTTGGCAGCTGCTGCGGGGGGCACCAGGCGCGGGCTGCGGTATATTCCGCCTGCACCCACCGGGGCAGGTATTGCAGCCGTACCTGCACTGCTGCCGGGTTCCCACAGGCGGAGGTACTGCCCTGCCGCTCCAGGTGTTCATATACGATCTGCGGCGTATATGCGGCTGAATCTGCCTGCTGGAACACTGCCGCGTTGAAGGCAAAATCTTCCAGCCCTTTGCGGCAGGTTTCATCAAAGCGTAGATGGCCCAGCCGATTTGTACAGTACATAGCGTTCCAGACAAACTGCGGCCCGCTTTGCTGCAAAAATTGCAGGTAGCCCTGCCCCGCCGGCTTGTGAATGATTATTGCCTGCCCCGGCGGATGGGGCAGCTCCACAGCCGTTCCTGCAGCATTGGCCCGCAGCAGGCGGTAGCCACCGCGCACCACATCCGCCCCGGTTGATTTGGCAAGGACCAGCAGGGTTTCCAATGCATGGGGCAGCATGGTATCATCATCATCACAAAAGGTGAACCACTGGCCGCGGCAATGCTGCAAGCCAAGGTTGCGCGCAGCGCAGATGCCCGCATTGGGCTGTTCCAGCACCCGGATGCGGCCATCTTTTTTGGCCAGTTCATGGGCCAGCGCAGCACTGCCATCGGTGGAGCCATCGTCCACCAGCAGCAGCTCAAAATCCGCAAAGCTCTGGCGCAGCACGCTTTCCACCGCGGTATGCAGCAGCACCCCGGCATTATAGACAGGCATGATAATACTGATCAATGGGGCCTGCTCCATACGGTTCACCTGCCTTTGGGTTTATATTTTATATCCATTTTAATGCTTACTTTTTATGTTTCAGTGCAGCGTACACCTTGCCGTATGGCAGCGGCACGCCAAACAGGCGCTGCAAAAACGCAGGTTTCCAGCGCGCCTGGGCAAGGTCCCGTTTCAGCTGTGCCGGGGCGTGCAGATAGGCACCCCAGCTGGCTGGGGCAGCCAGCTTCCAGCTGCCGCCGTCCTCCACGGTGATCTCACCCAGGGTGCGCACCTCCTGCATGCGGGGGGCCTGCACCATCTGCAAGAACGCAGCGATGCCGGTTTGCGGCGGGATCTGTACATCCCGCAGCGGGCCAGCCTGCCAGCGCTGAACAAAAGCCCTCATGCCCTGCCAGAGCGGCGCGGTGATTGCCCTGTTATCTGCACCCGCCTGCCCGATTTCCGGCACCATCTGCCCGGCCTGTGCGTGGTATCCCACCGTGGAGCCGCATGGCTCGGAGAGCAGAACTTCCAGCATGGGCTGGCCCACCCAGTACCACAGGGGGGCCGGGCAGCCGTCAAACAAAAATGTTTTGGCGCGCTCCGGCGGCAGGTTCTGGTGCAGGCGCGCATCGCAGGCAAGATAACAGCCGTACAGCTGGGTGTGCAGCAGCTCTTCCAGCACACGCTGGGTGGTTCCGCCGCTGCCGATATCCACCAGCAGCACCGGGCCATTCGTCAAGCCCGCCTGTTCCAGATATGCTCTTGCCTGCTCTGCCCGCCTGCGCAGCGGCTCCCCTTCCGGCAACTTGCTGTGGGCCGCAAGGGCCAGCAGCATCTCTTTGGTGCGGCACGGCAAGGGGCGGGTGCGCAGGTCATAGGTTTTGGTGGTGTATCCCTTCGGGGAATCAAAGCCAAGATAGGCGGCGATCTGCCGCTGGGTCAGCTGCTGGCGCGGCAGGGTATCCGCCAAAAGTGCCAACGCCTGCTCATTCATTGGGCATTGCAGCAGGGCTGGCAAAAGGCTTTGGCGGGATGCTTTCAGGTAAAAGGTTTCTTCTTCTGGGTACAGCAGCTGGTACACCTGGCGCACCAGATACATATCCCGCGCCAGGAATACAAGCTTTGCCCCCGGTATAGCCGCGCGCTGCCCATGCAGCCAGGTGGCAAAGCCAACCGCCAGCGGGCCAAGCAGCTCTGCCCCCAGCGCAGCACTGGGATTTAGATTCTGGCAGCAGTTTTGCAAGGTGGCAATTGCGACACCACCTACGGCATCCGCCGGGGTTTTGGTGTATGGCAGCGGGGTTGGCTGCGGCAGCAAAAAGCAGCGGATACCCGCCAGCGCTGCCCCGGCAAAATCCGCGCGGGGGCTATCCCCCACAAACAAGACTTCCGCCGGGCGCAAGGCAGTTTGCTGCAAAAAAAGCTTGAACAGCTTACCGCTGCGCTTTTGCACCCTGTACTCGCAGGAAACGAACACTCCATCCAAAAAATCCAGCCCGCATTTTTGCAGCATGGCTTCGATCTGCTCTTTAGGCAGATACATATCCGAAACCGCATATACCTTTTGCCCGCGGGCATGGCAGGCCGCAGCGGCTTGGGCTACCGGTCGGTTGGGGGCAATCATAGCCAGTTCCGCTGCGCACTCTGCAGCGGGGTCAGTACCCTGCAAGGCAGGATGTGCATAAATTTCGGCCAGCGTCACCTCGCGGCCAAGGGTCTGGCGGGTTTCTGCCTCTGCGGCAACGCGCGCCCCGGCAAAGCCGAGAGCCGCCTGATGGGTAACTTCCATCAGGGCGAACAGATCCGCCGGGTGGGCGCAATCCCGCTTGAGCAAGGTATCGAAAATATCAAAAGCAACCGCTTTGTACCCCTTTGCCGCATGCAGCAGGCGCAAGGTCAGGCAGTTTGTGTGTGGTGTATTGTTCATTGCTCCTGTGTGGGTAAGCCATGTACGATTGGGTGAAAGTTGACTCCAGCAAAAAAACCGCGCCAGATAATGCCCAGCCGCTTACATTTTTGCGGGCCGCGGCGCAGCACCTGAACGCTGTGCCAGGTATCTTTGGCAATCAGCCACAGCCAGCCACGCAGCCCCTCCCGCCGGTAAAGCACCACATCATTGCGGTAAAAGTAGCGGTAGCGGGGCCAGCGGTCCGGGGTATCAGTGGCAATGTTGACAACCGTGGCGTTCTGCATTGCATGCACCACCCGGCTGGCGGGAATTACATAGCACGGCATGCTGCGGGAGATACGGCGGGTATACTCCCAATCGTCCGACCAGATAAAAAATTCTGCAATGGGCAGGCCAAAGCGCTGCACTGTGCTGCTGCGCAAAAACAGCGAAACAAAGCTGGCCATAACCGCGGGCTGCCGCGGCCCGGCAAAGCTTGCCAAATCTTTGTACGGCGTGCTGCGCTGCAGGTTCATGGGCTGATCTTTACCGTCCGGCGCCAGTGCGCGGGAGGAAAGCCAGCCGTACTGCCCGTCCAGTTCGGCATCCGCCAGCAGCAGCTGCTGCAGGGCATCCGGTTCCGGCAGGCAGTCATCATCCATAATCCACAGATACTCTGCCCCGGAACACGCTGCCTGCCGGATGCCGCAGGCAAAGCCGCCCGCACCACCCAGGTTTTTGCCGGTATTATAATAGTGCATGGTTGGCAGGTTCAGCTGCGCCACCAGTTCGGCCGTGCCGTCCGTGCTGGCATTATCGATCACCCACAGTTCCGGCACACCGGCCGTTTGGGTACACAAAGCCCGCAGGCAGCGCTGCAGCATTGCCTTGCGGTTATACGTTACAATAACCGCTGCCGTGCGTTTCATTTGTGAGCCTCCTTGTGGGGGAAGAACTTGCGGTTCAAAAAGGCCATTCCCTTGCGCAGCCAATGCTGGCTTTCCATATATACAACGTCAAGCTCTTCATAGGCGATGTTGTTGGTGATCAGCCAGGCATCCAGCAGGCGCTCGCTCACAAAGCCGAACACCCGCTTATCATTGGTGGAATAGCTGCTGATATCCAGCTCTTTTTCCAGCTCAAACAAAATATCGAACAGCCAGGTGCAGTAGTGCTGCAGCAGTTCCTTTTTCATCACGAACATATTGAAGTGATGGCCGTGCGTTTTGGACATGTAGGCGTCATACGCCGGCAGATACTCCGGGCATTTGCGCTCGATGATGGCGCGGGTCACCCGCAGGTCCTGTTCATGGTGGGCGTGGATATACTGGGTATAATTGGTTTCAATAAAATAGTGGCGCTCTTTAGGCAGCACAACATTGGTGGTGGCCAAAATAGCGTTGAGTTCCTCGTGGCCGATGACCCGACGCTTTTTGCGCTCAAAACGGTGCAGGCGGCTGGCAAAGTAACGGCGGTAATGCACGATGCCGATATAATCGGAATCCAGGTTTTTGGCCGCCCAGTACAGGCCCGTCAGCTCGCAGAAATTGCCGTTGCGCTCTGAAATATTTTCACCGGTATCGTCCCCGATGTAGCCAATGCCGGGGTGGATGGCATGACCCATCTGTACCGGCAGGTACATGGGGTCTTCCGGTATCCAGTACGGTTTATGTGTTGCTATGATGATCGTTGTCTGCAAAGTGTATTCCCTGCCTGTTTCTTACTGCTGCGCATGGTTAGCAAAAAAGCGCAGCGTGTTTTACTCCAGCCGGCAAAGCACCGGCACACATGCAAAATAGCTGGCGGTGGATGATGCAGCGCACCTGCCCAGCCGCACAAGCCCAATATCAAAAATAGTATACCGCTTTTTATCAGGAAAGCAAGTTACAGTTTCATTACTGTTTTTAATGTTTCTCATTTTTTGCAGCCGGATCTGCCACAAAAAGGGCCTTTGGGCCGGTGTGCCAGATGCAGCGCTCAACGCGTTTTTCAGGAATCACTTTCTGCATCCATGCGGTCCTGTTCCTCTGCCAGCTTTTCCCACTCGTCATACAGTTCCTGCTGGTGGAAGCGGGAATCATCCAGTTCATCGCACTTATCCCGCAAAAGCAGGTGGTCGCGCAGAACCTCCGGGTCGTTGATCTCGTTTTCCAGCTCAACAATATGGGCGCCAAGCTCTTCGATCTCGGTTTCCAGCGCTTTCAGGCGGGTGCGCACCTCGGCACGGCGGCGGCGCTGCTCCTTGCCATAGCCTGCCTTCTGGGGCTTATCCTCCTGCTTGGCGGGTTCCGGCTGTTTGGAAGTATCGCGGTCATGCAGCTTCTGGAAGTTCTGGTAGAAAGTCGCCTTGCCATCTTCCAGGTACAGGATCGGGCAGCCGAGGGTCTGCATCAGGTAGCGGTCATGGGTGACCAGCAGCAGGGTGCCCGTGTAGGCAGACAGTGCATCAGTCAGCGTTTCGCGCATGAAGATATCCAGGTGGTTGGTGGGCTCGTCCAAAAACATCAGGTTCGGGCGTTCCAGGGCCAGCTCCGCAAAGCGCAGGCGGGCCATCTCACCGCCGGAAAGGGTGGCGCAGTCCTTGAACACTTCCTCGCCGCGGTATCCGAACCTGGCCAGGTGGCTGCGCACTTCCAGCTCGGTAAAGCGGGGGTACTGGTTCCAGATGGCATCGATCACGCGGCCTGCGCGGCGGGTCTGCTGCTGCACAAAGATACCGGGCTTGGCACCGGTGCCCAGCCGCACCATACCGCCGGAGGGGCGGCGCTTACCGTCCAATACCTGCAGCAGGGTGGATTTGCCGGTGCCGTTGGGGCCCGCAATAATCAGCTTGTCCCCACGGTGGACGACATAATCCAGTGCTTCCAACAGGGTGCGTTCCCCAATGCGGATGGTTAAGCCTTTCATGATGACCAACTCATCATACGGCTCAATATCATACTCAAAGCGGAAATTCAGCTGGTGGGCTTCCACCTGGGGTGCTTCGGTGATTTCCAGCTTTTCCAGCTGTCTGCGGCGGCTCTGGGCCATTTTGGTGGTGGAAGCGCGCACCAGGTTGCGGTCAATATAATCCTGCAGCTTGGCCGCCTTTTCCACATCGGCATCATGCTGTTTTTGCAGGCGCTCGTCCGCTGCTTCGCGCTGGGGCAGGTAGGCGGAGTAGTTGCCGCGGTAGGTGGTGATGGTTTTGCCGCGCAGCTCCCAGATACGGGTACAGACAGAATCCAGGAAGTAGCGGTCATGGCTGACCACCAGCACTGCGCCGCGGTAGGCTTTCAGATAGGTTTCCAGCCAGTCCATCGTTTCCAGATCCAGATGGTTGGTGGGTTCGTCCAGAATCAGAATGTCCGGGCGTTCCAACAGCAAGCGGGCCAAGCGCAGGCGGGTCTGCTCACCGCCGGAAAGCACCCCGGCCTTTTTCTTCCAGGTATCTGCCGGGAAGCCCATGCCGTTGAGCACCTTTTTGATCTGGGTATCCATATTATAGGCATCCATGGCATCGATCACTGCGTTGCAAGCTGTGATCTTATCCGTAATAGCCGTGTTGTGGAGGTCAGCTGCCAGCTGCTTTTGCAGGGTCTCCAGCTCCGCCATGGCGTCAAGCGCAGGCTGGAACGCAAGGCGCATGGTTTCGTAAACGTCCTTCTCCGGGTCAAGATGACCCGTCTGTTCCAGGTAGCCGCAGGTTGCCCCCGCCGCAAAGGCAGCGTCACCGGCATCGGGCAGGCTTTCGCCGCACAGCACACGCAGGAGCGTGGTTTTGCCGGTGCCGTTTGCACCAATAATACCAATGCGGTCGCCGCGTTCCACACTGGCTGTTACATGTTTTAAGACCTCGTGCTCGCCAAAGCTTTTGCCAAGGTCCTGCAGTTCGATCAGCATAATTTCACACCTTATCGTATCCCTGGCCACTAGGGTGTATCAGAAAAGTCGAAAATATAGTCTATGGCAACACCGCACAATTCCCGCCTTACGGCTTAAGCACCGCTCCGGCGGCTGCGGCACGGCATCTGCGTTGCCAAAA
>NZ_PSQF01000038.1:0-26450 GCF_003324125.1 Subdoligranulum sp. APC924/74
GCATCTGCGTTGCCAAAATGCTCGATAATGTCGGGTTGCGGTACCCGCATCGTGCTTCGGGGGCAAAAGCCCCTCGCACTCTGTGACCGCTGCCCCTGCTTCGGTTCGCTGTTTCCGCCACTGGCGGCGCTCACCTTTGCAGCATCCAGTATTATCTGCGCTTTTGGCCTAGCAGCTGCCGCACCTCGCTCGCCGTATCGGCACTTAGAATTATGCGGTATTGCCTTAAATCATCACATCGCCCACCAGCATAGAGCCGGAAGGTTCGATGGCGTAAACGGTGTACTTGCGCGGTTCTGCGCGGGTACCCGGCGGCGGGGGAACGGCCAGCCGGATGCAGCCCTGTTCCGGGGTGACATAGTGGAACTGGCGGTGCGCAGTGGTGGCATGGGGATGCTCATCCAATGTGGACCACGCCAGAATGCCGCCATGTACCGGTGCTGCCTGGGAGGCAGTCTCCTGCGGAACGGGGATTTCGGCCGGGGAATCTGGAGTATCCGGTGCATCGGTGGGGGCGGCATCTTCTGCCGGAGCTTCTTCCGGCGCGGCGGGTGCAGCTGGGGCAGGCAGTGCAGCGCAGAAATCATCCGGCAGAACGTGCTGGGTGCTGCCGATGTACATGGCAAACAGATCCGGTGCAACCTTGGGCACCCGGCGCAGCCAGGCGGAGGTGCGGGCTGGGCAGCCGGGCAGGGCACCGTCCGGGTCACGCTTGCGCATGCACAGGGCGGTGTTGTTCCAGGCAACCAAAAAGTCATCCAGCAAAAGCTCGGTTTCGGTGTCAAAATCTTCCGCTGCGGCATAGGGATCCACCAACAGGGCGGCAGGCTGTGCCCCCTGGCGAAAGCCCCTTAGTGCCGCATAGCGCAGCGGCGGCATTCCAGCGGCCTGCTGTGCGGGGGTGGATTCCAGCCCCACGATCACGCCGTACCCAGCGCGTACCTCACTGCGCAGCAAGGCAAGGTTGCCCCAGCAGGCCCAGCAGGGGAACCCCCAGCACCCGGCGGCGGCAGCGGCAAAACTTAAATTACGCTCAGCGTCAGTACTGCGGCAGTCTCGCATGGCAAGGGCAAATTCTTCGGGCAGGATATCTGCGCCCCAGCGGTTGGTCAAGCTGGCCAGGCAGATGGCAAGGTCCATAACGGGCTGCAGCGCCGGGGCGCGCCGCGCAACGGCATAGGGCATCAGGTGCAGGCGTGCGTTGATGGGCCGCCCGCCCGCGGGGATTACATCTACCGCTCGCACGCTGACCCCCACCAGGCTGACGGAAGGGGTGGTGTGTTCGTCTTTGGTATACAGGTAGATGCGCAGCTGGGCCTGGGTGGCGGTTTTGCTGTCCAGCACAAGGCTGTCCGGCAGCAGGTTTACAGCGCCTTTGGTCACGGGGGCTGCGCCTTCGCGCTCCAGATAGGGGCTCCAGCGGCCAAAGCTGGACCAGCTGGTCCAGTTGCCGTCCACCATCACGCGGGCCTGGGCTTCCACGGCAGTTCCCGGCGGGGTGCCGGCGTTCCAGCTCACGCGCAGGGCGTCAAAGGTGGGCAGCGGTACGGCGGGGCTGGTGTAGCACCCATAGGGCACGTACCCGCCGGAGACAAGGTCCAACACAATGCGCCCGTGGGCAACGGTAACGTTATCCAGCTCGCCCCGCATAAACGCTTCGGTTTCATGAAGGATAAAAGTGTTCTTACTTTCCATAGGTTTGCCGCCTTATCTGGTTGGTATCAAACGGAAGTGCGCCCGTGCTGCTCCATCAGGTCGTTGATCTCATCCTCGCGCCGGGCGGTGATGGTCTTTTCCAGGTGGAACGCTTTATCCAGTGCCGGATAGATGATCTGCAAAGCGAGGGTGCAGGGCAGCCAGAAACCCAGAATCAACACCACCGGGATGGTGTAGGGCATCCAGGCAAGCATCACGCCCCAATAGATGCAGAGCAATGCCCCGGCTGCCAGGGTGCGCGGCAAAAATCCGATCATGAACAGCGCGGCGTTTTTCAGCCGTTCCGCCTGGGACACACTGACCAGAACCACCTGCGCAAACAGATACAGGCAGAACACCAGCAAAAAGAAGATGCCAAGCACCATGCAGATCCATACCGAGATAGGCACGTTTTCCAGATCAGGCAGGGCGTACAGCAAAAAGGCCCACAGCCCAAGGCAAAACCCCGCCCCGGCACCGGGCAGCAGACTTTCGCGCCAGTTCTGCTTCCAGGCCATGCGGTAGGTGTGCCACCAGTAGCCGGGTTCATCGCGCAGAGCACGCAGGATGGTATCCAGCATGCCGCAAAAAGCAGGTGCGGCAATCAGCCCGCCTACAGCGCCGGACAGCAGGCACAGCGGCAGGCTGGCGGCCATAGTGCTGAACAAAACAGCGGCATAGCCGGGGGCGAAGCCCAGCACGCACAAAATACTGGCTTTATAAAACGGCCACAAATCGCGTCCCAGCAGCTCAAAAAAGCGGGCCGCGCCAACTTTGCGTCCGCGGGTTTCGGTCGCCTCCACAGCATCGGGCTGCACGGGGGGATTTTTGTCTTCCATTGCCATATTCAAAAATGACCTTTCTGTGTCTTTAAGGCAATACCGCATAATTCTAAGTGCCGATACGGCGAGCGAGGTGCGGCAGATGCCAAGCCAAAAACGCAGATAATACTGGATGTCTTATCGAGCATTTTGGCAACGCAGCTGCCGTGCCGCAGCTGCCGGAGCGGTGCTTAAGCCGCAAGGCGGGAATTGTGCGGTGTTGCCTTAATTGGGGGTAAGCGGACTGGGCGGCAGTGCGCTGCCGCAGCTTTTGCAGCCCTGCTTACAATATTACAAGTTTATCATAGCGTTTTTTAGCGGGTTATGCAAGGCAGCGGGCACGGGATGGTCAAAATAATTTTACAATTCCAACATAAATTTATGGTATAATACCACTTACGTTAAAAAGATGAGGAGAGTTTTTAAGATGGCATGGGTCACAAAAGACAGCGTTGAACAGTATGAAACGCCCGAATCGAAAAAAGAATATACCAAACAGGAAAAAGCTGCCAACTGGTGGTATTACCACAAGCTGTACGTTGGCATTGCGGTCATCGCCGTGGTGCTGGTGGTGTGGATGGTGCACGATGTTGTTACCCGGGTGCGGCCGGACTACCGCGTTGGCTATGTGGGCAGCAGCAACTTGCCGACAGATACGGTAACGGCCCTGGAAAACACGCTGGCCGCCTACTGTGATGACCGCAATGGCGACGGCAAGGTGGTAGTGGAGCTGGTGCAGTATAATCTGGATTTTGATTCCGAGAGCGAAAACACCGATGCATACACCCAGATGGCTGATGTGACCCGGCTTTCGGCGGATTTATCCAGTGAGGATGGGCCTTACATTTTTATCATGCAGGATACCGATTACGCGCAACAGTTTGCGGAAACCACCGGCGATTTGCAGTACCTGGACGGCACCATGCCCGACACGGAGAATGTGGATGAAAATGATAATGTGATCGTGGACTGGACCAAGATGGTTTACCGCTGGACGGACTGCCCGGCTCTGACCGGTCTGGATTTGGGCACCTACACCGGCCTGACGATGGTGGATGACCTCCAGGGCGAAAACCAGGACATCATGAAAAACACCTACATAGGCCGCCGCGCGTATTATACCGACAAAACCGCGCTGGAAAGCGAAACCTATGATGCCCTGTGGAACATCTTGACCGCGGGTGCCGTTTCCACCGTGGGGCAGCAGTGATGCGCTACCGCCCGGTAAAAAAGCCGGCCCCCATGCCGGAAAACCCCTACCACCGCATCTTTACCCCCATGCCAAGCTTTGAGGATCTGGTGCGGAAGGCGAGGGAAGAGGAGAAGAAATTAAAAAATAATAAAGAATAAAGAAAAATGAAGGTGTGCCTGCGGCACGGATTGAGATATCAGACTGCGGGCACGCATAAAAGAATGGCAGGAAGTTTATGTTTTCTGAGCGGCGCTGCGCGCCGCGGTCCACTAAAATTATTCATTATTCTTTATTCACTATTCTTTCAATCAAAAAGCAGGGCTTCGGCCCTGCTTTTTTGCTTTTTTTGATGGTGCCCTATTGCGATACAGACCGTTTTATAGTATAGTAAAATATGAATAACCATGGAATGTGAGGAACCTGTCTATGGATCAGTTGCAGCAGGCCCGTGCGCAGATTGACGAGATCGATGCAAAGATGACCGCATTGTTTGAACAGCGTATGCAGGCAGTGGGCCAGGTGGCACAGTACAAGGCGCGCACCGGCAAACAGGTGTTTGACCCGGCACGCGAAGCCCTTGTGCTGGAAAAGAATACCGCCCGCGTGCAGAACCCGGAACTTCAGCCCTATTACCGCGAATTTTTGAAAAAAGCGCTGGCGGTTTCCCGCGCGTACCAGCATGTTCTGATTGGGCAGGATGTTGCCGCCTACCAGGGGGTGGAGGGCGCGTGGTCCCACATTGCGCTGCGTCAGCTGTTCCCCTTTGCCAAGGCACAGGCGTACTCCACCTGGAACGAGGTGGTGGAAGCCGTGGAGCGGGGCGATGCTTACTGCGGCGTTCTGCCGTTTGAAAATTCCAACGCGGGCGATGTTTCCGCTGTGCTGGACCTGCTGTATGCCCACCCCGGCCTGAAAGTAGCCCGCATGTGCGACCTGCCCATCCGGCAGGACCTGCTGGCGCTGCCGGGCGCGCAGCTGAGCGAGATCAAAACGGTCATCAGCCACCAGCAGGCGCTGGCGCAGAGTGGGCCATTCTTGAAACTGCACCACTTTGCCACCAAAGCCTGGGGCAACACAGCGGATGCCGCCCGCTATGTGGCGGAACAGGGCGACCAAACCTTGGCAGCTATCGCTTCCGCCGAAACAGCCAAGCTGTACGGACTGCAGATTTTGGCCGAGGGCGTGAACGAGGACGGCGACAACACCACCCGCTTTATCGTGATTGAAAAAGAGGGCGCCCAGCGGCAGCCGATCGCCGCCGCACCGGGGCAGCGGCTTTCGATGCTGTTTACGGTGGACCACAAGCCGGGGCGGCTGGCGCGGGTGATCCAGATCATCGGCGAGCGCGGCTTTAACATGGAAACCATCAAAAGCCGTCCGCTGCCCCATGTTCAGTTTGAATATTATTTTTATGTTCAGCTTGTCTGCCCGGCCAATGTCGCAACGGACGATTGCGCCAAGCTGGTGCATGAGCTGGAAAACGTGTGCCGCACGGTGCGGATACTGGGTGTATTTGACCTGTAAATGACGGAAAAACACAGGAGGAATTGTTATGAAATTGACCATGCAGCTTGGCAGCCGCAGCTATGATATCATCCTGAAAAGCGGGTGCCTGGCCAACCTGTACCAGTTTGCCAATGTTGCCAACCGCAAGGTGTTTATCCTGACGGATTCCGGCGTACCGGAGCAGTATGCCCAGACTGTTCTGGCCCAGTGCCCCAATGGAATGGTGTACACTGTGCCCCAGGGCGAAGCCAGCAAAAGCCTGAAAGTGTATGGCCAGGTGCTGCAGGCCATGCTGGAGTTCAACATGACCCGCAAGGACCTGCTGGTGGCCGTCGGCGGCGGCGTTGTGGGGGATTTGGGCGGGTTCTGCGCGGCATCTTATATGCGCGGCATTGATTTTGTCAACTGCCCCACCACCACCCTTTCCCAGATCGATTCCTCCATTGGCGGCAAAACCGCCATTGACCTGGGCGAAACCAAAAACATTGTTGGCGCTTTCTGGCAGCCCAAGGTGGTGCTGGTGGATTTTGATACCCTGGCAACGCTGCCCCGCCGCCACTTTGTCAACGGCCTGGCGGAGGCCATCAAGGCGGGTCTGATTGCTGACCCGGAGCTGTTTGCCCTGTTTGAGTGTGAACACCCCGAAGAAAACATTGAGCGCATCATCTACCGTTCCCTGCGCGTGAAGAAGAACGTGGTGGAAAACGATGAGCACGAGCAGGGCCAGCGCGCCTGCCTGAACTTTGGCCATACCATCGGCCATGGCATTGAGGCTGTCAAGGGGGTGCGCGGCCGCCGCACCAACGGCCTGTTCCATGGCGAGTGCGTGGCGCTTGGCATGCTGCCTATGATCGAGGATAAATCCCTTGTGCGCCGCACCCGCGCCATCTACCGCACTTTGGGCCTGCCCACCCGCACGGGTGTGGACAAAAATAAGGTGCTGAGCTATATGCAGCACGACAAAAAGAGCGCGGGCAGCACCATTACCGTCATCAAGGTGCCCGGCCTGGGCTGCTGGCGCGCCGATAAGATTCCCATGACCGAACTGCCCGCCCTGCTTGGCATCAAGGAAAACGAGGACTGAGGCGATGAAAAATACCTTTGGCAATGCATTGGGCCTGACCATTTTTGGCGAAAGCCACGGTGCCGCCGTCGGCGCTGTGCTGGACGGCCTGGCCGCGGGGTTGCCGGTGGATGAAGCGTACATCGCCGAGCGGATGGACCGCCGCCGCGCCCGCGGAGATGGGCTTTCCACCGCCCGCACCGAGCCGGATGTGGTGGAGTTTTTGAGCGGTGTGGTCAACGGCCATACCACCGGCACCCCCATCACCATGATGATCCGCAACACCAACACCCGCAGCGGAGATTATGCAAAAACGGCGGATCTGCTGCGCCCCGGCCACGCGGATTACACGGCATATGCCAAATATGAAGGCTGGCAGGATGCCCGCGGCGGCGGCCACTTTTCCGGCCGCATCACCGCAGCCAGCGTGGCTGCGGGTTCGATCTGTGAGCACATTCTGGCACAGCGCGGTATTAAGGTGTATACCCACATTGCCCGCTGTGCCGGGGTGGAGGATGCTCCGCTTTCCAGCTCTGCCGGTTTGATTATGGCGGAACCACAGCCGGGCCATTTTGCCCTGTTGGACCCTGAAAAAGAAGCCCCCATGCAGGCAGCCATCCGCGCAGCCGGGGCCGAGGGCGACAGCGTGGGCGGTATTCTGGAAACTGTCATCACCGGGGTGCCCGCGGGCATCGGTGAACCGTTCTTTGACAGTGTGGAAAGTGAGATCGCCCACCTGGCGTTTGCCATCCCCGCTGTCAAAGGCATTGAGTTTGGCGCGGGCTTTGCCTTTGCGGACCTGCGCGGCTCCCAGGCAAACGACCCGTTTACCATGCGGGACGGCAAAGTGGTAACGACCACCAACAAAAACGGCGGCATCAACGGCGGCATTGCCAACGGCATGCCTATTGTGTTCCGCACGGCGGTAAAGCCCACCCCCAGCATTTATAAAGAACAGGATACCGTGGATTATATCGCCAAGGCAGATGCAAAACTGCAGATCAAGGGCCGGCACGACCCCTGCATTGTGCCCCGTGCTGCTGTGGTGCAGAACACCCTGGCAGCATTTGCCGTGCTGGACCTGCTGACCGTGCGTTACGGTACGCTGGGGCAAAAGTAATACAGCCGAAGCAAACAGAAAGGAAGCGCAACATGGAATACGGTCTGATCGGAGCCAAACTGGGCCACAGCTATTCCAAAATCATCCATGAGGCCGTGTGCGGCTATTCCTATGAGCTGCATCCGCTGCCCACGGAGGAAGAAGCCCATGCCTTTATGCAGGCAAAGGCGTTCAAAGCCATCAATGTTACCATCCCGTACAAAAAGCTGGTCATCCCATATTGCGATGAGGTGGAACCACGTGCGGCGGCCATCGGCGCAGTGAACACCGTGGTCAACCGGGATGGCAAGCTGTATGGCTATAATACGGATTATACCGGCTTTGCCTACCTGGCCCGCTGCCACGGCGTGAAGTTTGCCGGGGCTGTGGTGCTGGTGCTGGGCACCGGCGGCACCCACAACACCGTCACGGCTGTCTGCCAGGACTCCGGAGCCAAACAGGTGCTGACCGCCAGCCGCACCGGCAAGGACGGTGCCCTGACCTATGAGGAAGCCCAGCAGCACCCGGAAATCAATATCATTATCAACACCACCCCGGCGGGCATGTACCCCAACAACGGCAGCTGCCTGCTGGACCTGCATGCCTACCCCAAGCTGGAAGCCGTGCTGGACTGCGTTTATAACCCGTTCCGCACCGAACTTTTGCTCCGTGCGGAGGAACTTGGCGTGCCCGCCTACTGTGGGTTCGAGATGCTGGTGGCGCAGGCAGTGTACGCGGCGGAGCACTTTACCGGCCAAAAGCTGCCGGAAGCTGTGATCGCTGACACCCATCGCAAGCTCAAGCGAGATCTTTCCAACGTGGCCATCATCGGAATGCCGGGCTGCGGCAAGTCCACCATCGGGCGTGCCCTGGCCAAAACGCTGGGCAAAACCTATGTGGATCTGGATGAAGTGATCGAGAAAAACACCGGAATGCCCATCCCGGATATCTTTGCGCGTGAAGGCGAGGCATCGTTCCGCAAGTACGAATCTCAGGCTGTGGCGGAGATCAGCAAGCAGACACGGCAGGTCATCGCCTGCGGCGGCGGGGTGATCAAAACACCGGGCAACGCCCGCACCCTGCGCCAGAACGGCCCTGTGCTGTGGGTGCAGCGCCCGGTCGAACGGCTGGCAACCGGTGGGCGGCCGCTTTCCACCGGGCTGGATGCCCTGCGCAAGATGGAAGCCGAGCGGATGCCGCTTTACCGCGCAGCGTCCGATGCCGCGGTGGATAACACCGGCCGCCTGGAAAACACAGTAGAAACCGCCGTGCAGGCGTTTGAAACAACATTTGATGCCTGAACGGCACGAAAGAAGGGAACACCGTGGAAGCAACCGTTGCAGCCATTGAACCGGGCCGCCTGGCCGGAACCGCTGCCGTGCCGCCCAGCAAAAGCGCGGCACACCGCGCTGTGGTGTGCGCGGCCCTGGCCGCCGGTACCAGCCACATTGGCAATGTGGAATTTTCGCAGGATATTCTGGCCACGTTGGGGGCTGCCCAGCAGCTGGGGGCCAAGGTGGAGCGGGGCGAGCATGAGCTGACCATTACCGGCCGCGGCAATGCGGACGGTTTTGCCACCATTACCCGCCCGGTGTTCTGCAACGAAAGCGGCAGCACACTGCGGTTTATCCTGCCGCTGTTCAGCCTGACGGCCCAAAAAGTGCGCTTTACCGGCGCAGGCCGCCTGATGCAGCGCCCGCAGGAAATTTATGCCCAGCTGTTTGAGCGCCAGGGGCTGCGTTTTGAACAGAACGAACAGGGCATTACGATTTTTGGCCGCCTGTGCCCCGGTACCTTTACGCTGCCGGGCAATGTGTCCAGCCAGTTCATCAGCGGGCTGCTGTTTGCCACCCCGTTGATGGAAGCCCCCAGCACCATTGAGGTGCGCGCTCCCTTTGAAAGCCGCAGCTATGTGGACCTGACCACAGACGCGATGCAGAAATTTGGCGTTAAAGTTTCGGTCCGCGCCCGCAAGGATGGCTCCGCCACCTACAAAGTGGCAGCGCCGCAGCATTATGCGGCAGCAGACATGGATGTTGAAGGCGATTACAGCCAGGCGGCGTTTTTGGCCGTGCTGGGCAGCACTGTGGGCGGCATTACGATAACGGGTCTGCCCTCCGGTTCCCACCAGGGAGACCGGGTGATCCTGGATATTTTAAAGCAGTGCGGTGC
The DNA here is from genome assembly GCF_003324125.1 of Subdoligranulum sp. APC924/74. Taxonomy (NCBI): domain Bacteria; kingdom Bacillati; phylum Bacillota; class Clostridia; order Eubacteriales; family Oscillospiraceae; genus Subdoligranulum; species Subdoligranulum sp. APC924/74. Next base: position 9,549 of record NZ_PSQF01000038.1, read on the forward strand.
AAAGTTTGAGCGCAGCGGCGGCCATGTGACCTTCCATCGCAGCCTGCTGAAGGCGGTGGAGATCGACCTGGCCGATTGCCCAGACCTTGGCCCGGTGCTCATCGCACTGGGGTGCTTCTGCAGCGGCACCACCATCATCCGCAACGCCGGGCGGCTGCGCATTAAAGAGTGTGACCGCATTGCCGCTATGCAGGAAGAGCTTGCCAAGATGGGCGGCACGGTAAAAGCGGACGGCGATACCCTGACAATTGAGGGCTGCGCTCTGCACAAGCCCACGGCGCCGCTGAACGGCCATAACGACCACCGCATTGTAATGGCAATGGCCGTTGCTGCCCTGGCCGCAGGCCAGCCGGCGGTCATCGAGGGGGCCAACGCGGTCAACAAAAGCTGGCCGGATTTCTTTGAGGTCATCAAGGGCCTGGGGGCCCATGTAACAAATCAGGGGTGAAAGCAAAATGGACGGGATGGATAAAAACAAAACGTTTTTAATTGTGGGCCTGGGCCTGCTGGGCGGCAAATATGCCCAGGTGCTCAGCCAGAAAGGCTACCGCGTGACCGGCATTACCCACAGCCAGAGCACGCTGGATTATGCGCTGGAACACGCCTATATCTGCGAGGGCCGCAACGAAAACTTTGACGACCTGGTGCAGAACGCGGATTACATCATCTTTGGCCTGTACCCCACTGTGCTGTTGGAATGGGTCAAGCGGTACGGCCACCTGGTCCGCCCCGGCACGCTGGTAACCGATGTTTCCGGCGTAAAGCGCGGCGTGGTGGAGCCGGTGCAGCAGATGCTGCCGGAGGGCGTGGAGTTCATTGCCAGTCACCCCATGGCCGGCCGTGAGACCAGCGGCGTGGCCCACAGTGCCGAGGTAAACTTTGCCCCGGCAAACTTTATCATTACCCCCACCGAAAAAAACACCCCGGAAGCCATTGAATGGTGCCGTACCCTGGCCCGCACACTGGGGTTTGCCCGCATTAGCGTGCTCAGCCCAGCAGAGCATGACCACATGATCGGCTATGTCAGCCAGCTGTGCCATGCCATTGCCGTCAGCCTGATGTGCGCCAGCGATAACACCGAGCTTGCCAAGTATACCGGGGACTCTTTCCGCGACCTGACCCGCATTGCGCACATCAACGATAAAATGTGGGCGGAGCTGTTCTTGTGGAACAAGGATAACCTGATTAGTGAGATCGATATGTTCAGTGATGCACTTGCCACCATGCGCCAGAAACTGGTGGATGACGACCGCGAAGGGCTGGAAAAAATGTTCCGCCTTTCCACCGAGCGCCGCAAGGCATTTGATAAAAAATAACCGGGAAGCCGGTCTGTTTTGCCGGAAGGGAGGCGGCCTTTATGCCCCGTAAAGAAGGACAGAAATTAAAGCTGCTTACGTTGTTGGAAATTTTTGTGCGGGAAACCGACGAAAAGCACCCCATCAGTGTGCCGCGCATGGTAGAACTGCTGAAAGAGCGCGGCATTGTGGCAGAGCGCAAAAGCGTGTATGACGATATCCAGACCCTGAACGAAATGCCGGATACCCCCTTTGAGATCGTGCAGCAGCGCGGCCGCGGGGGCGGGTATTATATGGTGGATACCCCATTTGAACTGGCGGAGCTGAAACTGCTGGTGGACGCTGTGTATGCCAGCAAGTTCATCACCGCGCGCAAAAGCAAGGTGCTGATCGAAAAGCTGGGACGGTTCACCTCCCGCTACCGCCAGGAGGAGCTGGACCGCAAGGTGCTGGTTTCCGGCCGGGTGAAAAGCCAGGAGGAAAAGATCCTTTACAGCGTGGATACCCTGCACAGCGCCATCACCGCGGGCAACCAGGTGCGGTTCAAATACTGTGACTGGGACCTGCAAAAGCAGATGGTGCCCCGTCATGAAGGCCAGCTGTACACCGTCAGCCCCTGGGTGATGGTGTGGGAAAACGGAAACTATTATATGATCGCCTATACCGAAGGCCGTCTGAAGCACTACCGCGTGGATAAAATGCGCAAGGTGGAGCTGCTGCCGGATACCGAACGTGAAGGTGCTGAGGAATACGCCGAATTTGACGTAAACCAGTATATGCAGCAGATGTTTGATATGTTCAACGGCCCGGTGCGCAAAGTGACCATGCGGTGCGAAAACCGCCTGGCCGGGGCGATGATCGACCGGTTTGGCACGGGGGTTACCCTGGTGCGCAACCCGGATGGCGACCACTTTAATGTGGTGGTAAATGTGCAGGTCAGCCCCCGGTTTTACGGCTGGGTGGCCGGCTTTGGCACAGGGATCGAAATTCTGGACCCACCCAGCGTGCGTGCAGAAATGAAGAAAAAGCTGGATGAGCTGGAGGGCCTTTACCGCTGATGCAGACAGCAAAACAAAAGCTCAAACGCGCAGCACCGTGGCTGTTTTTGCTGCTGGTGCTGGCCGGGCTTGCCGCAGTGCGCGGTCTTGCCGCCAATTATGAGATCGGGTACGAGATCATGAACGGCGACTTCCAGAATTATAACCCGGTGCGCCACCTGCTGGCCGGGCAGGTACCTTATCGTGATTTTACCGTCTACCTTGGTGCGGGCGAGCTGTACAGCGTGGGCGGTCTGCTGCTGGTGCTGGGCAACAGCTTTGGCCGCAGCATGTTTGCCACAAACTTTTGCACCTGGTTCTATTTTGAGCTGCTGGTGCTGGCAGTCTGCCTGATGGTCATCGGCACTGCCCGTGCGGCCCGCGCGGCAGCGCTGGCGCTGTGCAGCGTGTTTTTTGCCTATGTGCAGGGGGCAAACCTGCCGTTTGCCGGTCAGGTGAACACCCTGCTGAGCTATGCCGCCGCCAACGGCAACAGCGCCCGCATGATGCGCTCCGCCGCTTTAACACTGGCGGTACTGGTCATCCTGCTGGGACTGCATTTCTGGCAGCAGGATACAAGCAGGCGGCTGTTGGCCCCGGCGGTGCTGGTGCCCTTTGCCGCAGGCTTTTTTGTGCCTTGGAGCAATGATATGGGCGGCGCTGCCTATATTTCCATTGCGCTGGGGTATGGGCTGTATCTCATCCGGCTGTATCGCAGTTCCATCGGTAAAATTGTGGTGCAGACACTGCGCTACATCGTTACCAGTGTGGTGGGGCTTGGCGTTTCGGTGCTGCTCATCAGCTGGGGGCACCCGCTGGCCTGGCTGCGCCAGACCCGCGGAACCAGCGCTTACCAGACTTGGTATTACGGCAATACCCTCAGCGACCGGGTGTGCAGCGTGGCAGACCTGCACTGGCCGGGCGTGGCAGTGTTCTGCCTTGCGGCGGCACTGGCGTTTGCCATCGGTATTTTTGTCTGCCGCAGCAAACGCTCTGCTGTGTTGGCGGCCGGGGGCTTTGCCCTGACACTGGGCATGGTGCTGTGGAACCTGCTGTACGGCATGGTCAGTGCCTCCAACAATGGGCCCACGGGCGGCGCGGCGGCACTGGCTGCCGTACTGGCCCCGGCGTGTATCATCAAAGCGGTGCTGCTGGTTTGCCAAAAGGTAAGCTTTCCGCAGGTTGCAGCGCACATTGTGCCCGCAGGCTGTGCGGTGCTGGGGGCCGCTGTGCTGGCCGTCGGCATGGCCGGGCAGGTGCAGACCCGCATTGGCGGGCACGAGGGCTATACCTTTGTGCCGGAGCTGGGCGGCTGGATCGGCGACCAGGCCGAAAAGCTGGCAACCGAAAAGGAACTGACGGCGGGCAAGCGGCTGTTTGGCACCTATTCCAGCGCGCTGGAAGCCATGACTGGCCAGCTGCAGCCTACCGGCACGGATTACATCATCCATGCCCTGGGGGATCGCCAACGCCTGGCGTACCTGCAAACCTTCCAACAGGGGAATTTTGACATTGTCGTGACCCCCAGCCCCAAGGTGGCCCCGCCGGAGCGGTGGAGCCGCAACGCCAACTGGTGGTTCTACCGGGAGCTGTACCGTTACTGGCAGCCGGTGGCAAACACCTTCCAGTCCGGCGGCATGCACCTTTTCTGGGAGCGCACCGGAACCGATAACAATCTGAACGTGGAAACCACGACCGCTGCCACCCTGCAGGAAGATGGCACTGTGCTGGTGACCGTAACGGCGGCGGACGCGGATTTTTGCGGTGTGGCGGATGTAACGCTGCACTATGGGCTGGTCAGCTCTGACAGCATGGACCACCCGTTTGACCGGCAGTTCCTGCATGTGACCTGTGCGACGGAAAACGAACTCTGCGCCGCCGCGGAACGCGACACCAACCAGGGCGATTTCTACCTGCCCACCGACCGCGACAGTTACGAGGTGCCTATCACCATTTCCAACGGTGTGGGGCAAATTCTGCTGACGGCAAAATCCGGCAGCGGCACCATGTACCCGCAGGTAAACGCAGTTGAAGTGAATGCGACGTATCAGGATTGGGAGTACTTCTTCGAGTAGCGCGGAAAAAACTGCAGGTCCGGCAGCGGGAGTGGAAAGTTGTAAAGGCAACACCGCACAATTCCCGCCTTACGACTTAAGCACCGCTCCGACGGCTGCGGCACGGCATCTGCGTTGCCAAAATGCTCGATAATACACAAAGTATTATCTGCGCTTTTGGCTTAGCAGCTGCCGCACCTCGCTCGCCGTATCGGCACTTAGAATTATGCGGTATTGCCTAAAATCTGCTTCAGCGCCGCAGCAAAACCGCCGTTGGTTGAAACCGGATGGATTTTATGATATACTAAAATGATTGAAATGTGGCGTACAGAGAGGGGGCAGCAGGATTGCTCAGTGAAAATCAGCGTATCAGGGGCTTGATCAGCAGTGTGATTGATATTGTGCTGCTGATTGCCGCATACCTGCTGGCCAATTTCCTGCGCTTTAACTGGCTGCCTTTTTTTGAGGAGGGCGGCGCCGGCCCGGCACTGGATATTGCCCGCAGCCCTATGGTTGCCCTGGGGTGGGCGGGCTACGCCGTGGTGATGGTGCTGCTCTATTGGAGCCGCGGGCTGTATAACCCCTCCCGCCTGCGGGGGCTGTGGCAGCGCAGCACCACCATTGCGTTCGGCAACGCGCTGGGCGTGGTGGGCTTTATGGCGCTGCTCTTCGTTTTCCGCCTGCAAAACTTCTCCCGCGGGGTCATGCTGCTGCTGTACGGGTTCAGCACCGGCTTTTTGATCTTCAAGCGGATGATCAAGCGCTGGTATGATCGTGCCCGAAACCGGAAAGGGGAGGACCTGCGCCATATCTTGCTGGTCGGCGGCGGCGATATGGCTGCCGAGTACCTGCTGGCACTCGAACATAACCCGTATTATGGCTTCCATGTGGATGGCTACCTGGCGCCTTATGCCAACCCGGACCTGGATGTGCGCTACCTGGGCGGATATGACAAAATGGAAGTCACGCTGGATGAACCCGGCATTGACGAGGTGGTGGTGGCCCTGGATGCCGCCGAGATGCACATGCTGACCCGCGCCTTTGCCGCCTGCGATAAGCACGGCACCCGCATTACCATGGTGCCGTTTTATAACGATTACCTGCCCGCCCGCCCCACCATTGATGTGCTGGGCGATTGTAAGCTCATCAACATCCGGCAGACGCCGTTTGATAATATCCTGAACGCCTTTATCAAGCGCGCCATGGATGTGGTGGGCAGCCTGGTGCTGATCGTGCTCACCAGCCCCATCATGCTGGGGGTGGCCATCGGCGTCAAGCTGTCCAGCCCTGGGCCGATCATCTTTAAGCAGGAGCGCGTGGGGCTGAACAAACGCCCCTTTATGATGTATAAGTTCCGCTCCATGCGGGTGAACGCCGCCGAGGATTCGGCCTGGAGCACCAACAGCGACCCGCGCAAAACGCGGTTCGGCAGCATTATCCGCAAATTCAGCCTGGATGAACTGCCGCAGTTTTTCAATGTATTAAAAGGGGATATGAGCCTGGTTGGCCCGCGGCCAGAGATCCCGTTCCATGTAGAGCATTTTAAGGAAGAAATTCCCCGTTACCTGGTGCGCCAGCAGGTGCGCCCCGGCCTGACCGGCTGGGCGCAGATCAACGGCCTGCGCGGTGACACTGATATTGCGGAGCGTATCCGTTATGATATCTGGTACATCGAAAACTGGACCGTTGCACTGGATATCAAAATTTTGTTCCGCACCGTGTTTGGCGGCAAAATGGTCAACGATGAAAAGATCCAGTAACCAACCAAAGGAGGGCTGAGGATGAAAAACGGCAAGCCGAAGGTAGCCATTGTGCATGACTGGCTGGTGGCATACGCCGGTGCAGACCGCGTGGTGGACTGTATGCACCATGTTTTCCCTGATGCACCCATCTATACCCTCGTCTATGACGAAAACAACATGCCTGCGTGGTTCAAGAATTATGATATCCGCACCACCTATCTCCAAAAGCTGCCTTTTGCCACCAAGCTGTACCGTGCCATGCTGCCGTGGATGCCCCGCGCGTTTGAAGCACTGGATCTTTCGGAATACGATATGGTCATTTCGTCCTGCTCTTCCTGCAGCAAGGGCGTGATCACCCGGCCGGACGCCGTGCATATCTGCTACTGCCATACGCCCACCCGCTATGTCTGGGATTTTTATTATACCTACCGCAACAATGCCAATGCGCTGGTGCGGGCGGTCATGCCCGGCCAGATGCTCAAGCTGCGCCAGTGGGATAAGTGCGCCGCGGACCGGGTGGACTATTTTATCGCCAACTCGCATTATATTGCCAGGCGCATCAAAAAATATTACCGGCGCGACAGCGATGTGATCTACCCCTGCGTGCATATCAACGAAGAACCCTTTGTGCCCAAAGAGGATTTTTACCTTGTGGTGGGCCGCTTTACCTGGTACAAGCGGATTGACCTGGCTGTGGCAGCCTGCACCAAGCTGAACAAGCCGCTGATCGTGATCGGCGGCGGCGGCGAGGGCGACAAGCTGCGCGCCATGGCGGGCCCGACCGTCCGCTTTTTGGGCGGCGGTCTGAGCGACGAAGAGGTGCGCGGCTATTATCTGCGCGCCAAGGCGTTCCTGTTCCCCGGCGAGGAGGATTTTGGCATTACCCCTGTGGAAGCCCAGAGCGCAGGCACCCCGGTGCTGGCCTTTGGCCGCGGCGGCGCCTGTGAGACTGTGCTGGACGGCAAAACCGGCCTGCTGTTTGACGAGCAGACACCCGAAAGCCTGGAAGCCTGCATCCAGAAGTTTGAGACCGAAGGCGTGGCTTATCCCCCACAGCAGATCCGGGAACACAGCCGCAGCTTCAGTGAGCAGCGCTTTGAGGACGAGCTGCGGGATTACTGCACCCGCCGCTATGCGGACTGGCAGCGTGAGCTGGAAGCCTGCTCTCACCACGAAACCGCCAAGGAGGCCGAAGAGTGAACCCCATTGTGATCAATGGCACAGTGCTGTGTGACCCCATCACGGGCATTCCGCGCTTTGTGTATGAAGTTGTGACCCGGCTGGACCCCCTGCTGGAGGGCACCGGCCTGGATGTGCGGCTGTGCTACCGGGACGATGGCCGCCCGCTGCACCTGCCCGAACTGAAAAACATCAAAATTGTTCCGCTCAAGGCCATTAAGTATAGTTACAATCTGGTGGTGCTGCCGCGTTACCTGCGCAAACACCACGCCTTTTACGTTGGCCTTGCCAGCGATATGCTCATGACCCGCCGCAGCGTGGTGGTGCTGCATGATATCCGCCCCCTGGTAATGAAAACCGACCGCGCGTTTTTTCGCTTCAAGTTCTGGTTCCACTGCCTTTCCACCAAATGGTTTGCCCGGCGGGTGTTCACCGTCAGTGATAACCAGCGCCACCTGATCAGCGAGCGGTTGGGCATCCCACTGGATAAGATCGGTGTGACCTATAACGGCTGGGAGCATCTGCAGAACGTCCAGCCGGATATGACGGTGTTTGACAAGCTGCCCGGCGTGAAGAAAAAAGAATACTATTACGCACTGGGAAGCCTGGCCGGGCACAAAAACTTTAAGTGGGTGCGCGAGGTTGCCGCCCGCAACCCGGATAAAACCTTTGTTGTGGCCGGCGGCAAGGACCTTGCTGCCTTTGGCAGCGCCGAAGCAGATGCTGCCCAAAACACCAGCAATATCTTTTATCCCGGCTATGTGACAGACGGCCAGAACAAAGCGCTGATGCAGAATTGCAAAGGCTTTTTGCACCCCGCTGTGTTTGAAGGGTTCGGCATTCCGCCGCTGGAAGCGCTCAGCCTGGGGGCACCCATCGCCCTGGCCCGTGCCAGCTGCCTGCCGGAGCTGTATGGCGATACCGCCCGCTACTTTGACCCCTATGACTATGATGTGGATCTTGATGCGCTGTTTGCCAAGCCTGCGGCCCCGCCGGACAAAGTGCTGGCCAAGTACAGCTGGGAGAAAACCGCACGGTTCTGGCTGGACGAGATCAAAAAGTGCGCGGAAGCGTAAGAGCAGTTGGGACAGCCCCCGAAAAATAGAAGCACATAACGGTTCGGCAGGGTGGGGCTGCCTCGCCCTGCAGGATAGGGAAATACCTCTTACGCAGGGGGACATGCGGTGCGCCTACGCTGTGCACAGATGTTACGTGCATCAGGCTGTATAACCCACCCCGTAGGGGCGCACATTGTGCGCCCGCTGCATACCCCAAAATTACGCACCTGAAACACAAAAATCTACCCGCAAAAGGGAAGTGAATATCATTGGATAAAATAGCAGTTCTTATCCCCTGTTATAACGAATCTCAGACAGTACAAAAGGTTGTGATGGATTTCCGCCGCGTTCTGCCGGAAGCTACGATCTATGTGTACGATAACAACTCTACCGATGGCACGGCAGAGCTGGCCCGCACAGCCGGTGCCGTGGTGCGCCACGAATACCAGCAGGGCAAAGGCAACGTCATCCGCCGCATGTTCCGCGAAATTGACGCCGAAGCCTATATCATGGTGGACGGCGACGATACCTACCCGGCGGAAGCGGCCCCGGAAATGGTCAAAGCCGTCACCGAACACCAGGCCGATATGGTGGTGGGGGATCGGCTTTCCTCCACCTATTACACCCAGAACAAACGCCCATTCCACAATTTTGGCAACGACCTGGTGCGGTTTTTTACCAACAATCTCTTCGGCGGCCAGATCAAGGATATCATGACGGGCTACCGTGCGTTCAGCTACCAGTTTGTCAAAACCTACCCGGTGCTGAGCCGCGGCTTTGAAATCGAGACCGAAATGACCATCCACGCCCTGCACCGCAACATGCAGGTGGAGAATGTGATCATTGACTATCGTGACCGCCCCGCAGGCAGCGAAAGTAAGCTGAATACCTATTCGGACGGCTTCCGCGTGCTGCGCACCATTGCACGGCTGTATAAAAACTACCGCCCGTTCGGCTTTTTCAGCACCCTGGCTGCGGTGCTTGGCATTATCAGCCTGTGCTTTTTGGCCCCTGTTCTGGGCGAATATTTTGCCACCGGCCTTGTGCCACGCTTCCCTACGCTGATCGTGTGTGCCTGCGTACTGGTGGCGGCGCTTTTGCTGTTTATTTCCGGCGTGATCCTTTCCAGCCAGCTGACAAAGGATGACCGCGATTTTGAATTCCACCTGCAGCAGGTGCAGCAGTGGAAAAACCGTTCCGCTGATCCGTTCAGCCATTCTGCCAAATAACAAGGAGGTTCCCCATGAAACAGTATGATTACCTGATCGTCGGCGCTGGTCTGTTTGGCGCAGTGTTTGCACAGCAGGCTACCAAGGCAGGCAAAAGCTGCCTGGTGATCGATAAGCGCGACCACATTGCCGGCAATATCTACACCGAAAATGTTGAGGGCATCAATGTCCACCGCTATGGCGCACATATCTTCCATACCAACAATAAAGATGTGTGGGACTATGTGAACCAGTTCGCTGTGTTCAACCGCTATACCAACTCTCCGGTGGCAAACTATAAGGGCGAACTGTACAACCTGCCGTTCAACATGAACACCTTCAACAAGATGTGGGGCGTTGTGACCCCCGCCGAGGCCGAGGCAAAGATCGAGGAGCAGCGCGCTGCCCACTTTACCGCCGAGCCCAAAAACCTGGAGGAGCAGGCCATCAACCTGGTCGGCACCGATATTTACGAAAAGCTGGTCAAGCACTATACCGAAAAGCAGTGGGGCCGCCCCTGCACTGAGCTGCCGGCGTTCATCATCAAGCGCCTGCCGGTGCGCCTGATTTTTGATAACAACTACTTCAATGCGCTGTATCAGGGTATTCCCAACGGCGGCTACACCCAGATGGTGGCCAACATGCTGCAGGGTGTGGAAGTTCGCCTGGGTGTGAACTACCTGGCTAACAAGGCTGAACTGGATGCTCTGGCTGACCGTGTGATCTACACCGGCCCCATTGACGCTTATTTTGATTACTCCCTGGGCACCTTGCAGTACCGCAGCGTTCGCTTTGAAACCGAAACGCTGGCCTGCCCCAACTATCAGGGCAACGCTGTCATCAACTACACCGATGCCGAAACCCCGTACACCCGCATCATTGAACACAAGCACTTTGAGTTCGGCTCCACCGAGCCGGGCACCAAGACGGTCATCAGCCGCGAATACTCCGCTGAGTGGAAGCCGGGCGACGAGCCGTACTACCCGGTCAACGATGACAAGAACAGCGCCCTGTACGCCAAGTACAAGGCACTGGCCGATGCCGAGCCGCACGTTGTGTTTGGCGGCCGCCTGGGCGAGTATAAGTACTATGATATGGACAAGGTAATTGAAAGCGCGCTGGCCTGCGTTGCTGTGCAGATGGATAAGATCAACCAGTACAAAGCATAAGGCAGGCGTAAACCAGGATTTATAGCAAAACCGCATGATTCCAAATACCGCTGCGGCGGGAATGATGCGGTGCAATTTGAGATAAAGGACAAAGCAATGACGGAATTGAGTGTTTCCATCCTGTCTGCCGATCTTGCCAACCTTGCTGCCGAAACGGCCGATTCTATGGTGTGCGGTGCAGACATGGTGCATTTTGATGTGATGGACGGCCACTTTGTACCCAACATCACCTATGGCGCGCCGGTGCTGAAATGCCTGAAAAAGGCCGTGCCGGAAGCATTTTATGATGTTCACCTGATGATCTCCGACCCTGCACGCTATGCACAGGATTTTGCGACAGCAGGGGCAAACCTGATCAATTTCCACATTGAAGCTGTGCCCAACCATGTGGGGCAGACCATTGCCGCTGTGCGGGAGACTGGGTGCCTGGTGGGCCTGACCATCAGCCCGTCTACCCCGCCGCAGGCAGTGTTCCCCTACCTGGATGAACTGGACCTGGTGCTGGTCATGGGGGTGGAGCCCGGCTTTGGCGGGCAGAAGTTCATCCCCACAACCGTCAGCCGTGTGGCAGCCATCAAGGCAGAGTGCAACCGGCGCGGTGTTTCCCCCCGCATTGAGGTGGACGGCGGCATTAACACCGAAACCGCCTCCCTGTGCGCCCAGGCCGGAGCCAGTGTGCTGGTCATGGGCAGCGCGTTCTTTAAGGCGCAGGACCGTACCGCGCTGGCCAAACAGGTTCGGGCGCTGTAACCCCCAAAGGAGTATCCATGCCAAAACGTCATGATAAGATCACCAAAAGTGTAAACTATGATTATTATTGGGACATTTTGTTTTGCACTGTCCCGCTTTTGGCGGTCAGTTGTTTTTATTACGGAGCGCGCCCGCTGCTGATGATGGCGGCCGGGCTGCTGACTGCGTATGTGGCGGACTGTGTTGTTACCCCGCTGCATGCGGCGGGGTACCGCGCACATGAGCCTTCCAGCGAAGCTTTTGCTGCGCTGATTGTGCTGATGATGCCGGCTTCGGCCCCGTATTATATGGTGGTCACGGCAACGATCATTGCCGTGCTTGTCAAAGAAGCGTTCGGCGGAGAGGGGCACTATCCCTTCCACCCGGCGGCGGTGGGTTTGGTGGCGGCAACGCTGGCATGGCCGCGAGACATGTCGTCCTACCCGGCACCGGGTACAGTGCTGGCACTTTTCAGCAGCACCGGAGTGGTGCTGACCCAAGGCAACAACACCACCCTGTCTGCCGGCGGCCTGCCGTCTGACAGTACCATCAACCTGTTGACCGGTAATGTGGCTGGGCCGCTGGGCTGCTGCGCTATTCTGGTCATTGTGGCCTGTGGGCTGTACCTGCTGGTGCGCGGCCACATGCAGCTTTCTACCTTTGTGCCGTACCTTGCGGTATGCGTACTGGTGCCCTGGCTGCTGCCCAACCTGAACGAACTTCCAGCCCTGAGTGCCCCATGGGAATATGTGCGCCAGCGCATCTACCTGGAAAAGTATATCCTGCTTTCCGGCAGCATGCTGTTTGGCGGGATATTCCTGGCGTGCGAGCCGGTGGTGCAGCCCAACCGCTGGAGCAGCCGTTTGATTTACGGCCTGTTCCTGGGCGCAATGGCAACGGCGTTCCGCTATTACAGCGTATACGAAACTGGCGTATGCTTTGCCATTGTATTGGCTGGTGCTTTCCCCGAATGGCTGGACCGCCTGGCCCAGCGCGCAGAAAGGATCAGATTCATGCGGAAGGAGGAAAAGCGCCTTGCCCAACACAGAGAACCGTAAGAACAGCAACAAAAAGCCGACCCTGCAGGAACATTCCCAAACCGTTATCATCCCCCAGCTGACCCCCGAAATGCTGGAACAGGCGCGCCGCGCCGCAGAGCAGGGCAAAACCGCCGAGCAGATCGAGCAGGAAGCCCTGGCCGCCGCCCAGGCGGAGCAGAAAGCGGTAGAAAGCAAGCAGGAAGCACCTACGGCCGAAAAGCCCAAAACGGTCCAGCCCGCCAATAAGCCCAAGACCCGCAAAGAGGCCGAGGAAGAGCTGGCCCAGAATATCCATGATGACCACCTGTGGCTGAATAACCCCGTTATGGTGCGCGGTCTGGGGCTGGCACCCATTGTGGCGGCTGCTGTAAGCGGCCAGAATGCCTGGATGCTGTGTGCTGCCGCCATTCTGCTTGTAACGGCAACCCGTATGTTGGCTGTGGCAATCTGCCACCTGACCGGCAACCGCTTCCGCGGTGTGGTATACTCTTACGCTGCCGCTATTGTGTATATCCCGGCTTATATCATTTTGTACAACCTGTTTGGGGCGGATCTTTCGCTGCTGGGGATCTATCTGCCCATGCTGGTAGTGGAGCCCGCCGTGATCAAACGTATGGAATCCAACGACCTGGAAACGGTGGGCGAGGCGTTCCGCCGCGGCATCAACAATACCATTGGTATCTGCTTTTCGGTGCTGCTGGTGGGGATTGTGCGTGAACTGCTGGCGGAAGGCACCGTGTTCGGCAACGTGGTATTTCCCGTGGCGCCGCTGCCGCTGGCCGACCAGCCGGGCACCGGGTTTATCATCATTGGCCTGATTGCCGCCGTGTGGACCGCCATCGGCGGTGCCTATGTGCATTATAAGATCGAGGAGGTGCGTCATCTGTATGGCAATAAACGCAAGCGCTGAGCTTTCCGTTTTGCAGGCTGTGGCACAGTTCCTGACCTACGCCGTCATGGCTGTGTTTGCGGAGAATGCAGTGTTCTTCCGCGCGCTGGGCGTTTCCCGACTGAACAAGCTGGTCAACGACCCCAAAATCAGCACATGGCAGTACTGTATTCCCATCATTCTGGTACAGACCATCAGCGCCCCCATGGGTTGGGCTGCCCAAAGCTTAGCGCTGCCCGCTTTGGCAAAGGTGCTGCCCGGCTGGCTGCCGGTCAACGCCCTGCGCCCGCTGGTATTTTTGAACTGCTCACTGATCGCTATGGGCATTGTGTGGCTGCTGTTGGGCCTGTTCCCCAAAAGCCGCGATGCCTGCCGCGAACAGCTGCCCGGCGCAACCTTCAACTGTTGCGTGCTGGGCACCCTGCTGGTTGCAGCCAGCCAGAACTATAACCTGCTGCAGTCCATCGGCTTCGGCTTTGGCAGCGGCGTGGGCTACCTGGTCGCTGTGCTGGTGGTGGATGAAGGCCGCCGCCGGCTGCGCAGCAAAGATATCCCACATATATTCCGCGGCCTGCCCAGTGTGCTGATTTATATCGGCATTCTCTCGCTGGCAATTTACGGGCTGGTTGGCACTGTGGATTGAGCCGCGCCCGGACGTAAAAAACGGCATCCGTGAAAGAGGAGTGATTACCATGCAGAATTGTTTTGTCCCTGCTGATATCCTGCTGCCCGGTGCAGCGACCCCGCTGGACCCGTGGGCCTGCATTGCGGTGGATCAGTTTACCTCCCAGCCGGAATACTGGCAGAAAGCGGAGGAACTGGCAAAGGGGAAACCCAGCACCCTGCACATTGTTCTGCCGGAAGCTTACCTTGGAACCCCGCAGGAAGAATCGCGCCTTGCGGCGATCCGTGCGGCTATGCAGGATTACCGCGATAACCTGTTGACCCGCTGTGTACATGGCTATGTGTATGTGGAACGCACCCAGATGGACGGTACCATCCGCCAGGGTCTGGTTGGTGCTGTGGACCTGGAACAGTACAGCTTTAAAAAAGGCAGCAAGCCCGCCATCCGCCCCAGCGAGAGCACAGTGGTGGCGCGCATCCCGCCCCGGCTCAAGATCCGCCGCGGGGCCCAGCTGGAAACCCCGCATGTGATGATGTTGGCCGATGATGAAGCCTGTACCCTGATTGAACCCATTGCCGCCCATAAGGCGGAGCTGCCGCTGCTGTATGATGGCGCGCTGATGCTGAACGGCGGCCACCTGGCCGGTTGGGCCGTGGAGGACCCTGCGCTGGTGGAGCAGATCAACACTGCGCTGGCAAACCTTGGCGATGCCGCTGCTTTTGCCGCACGCTGGCCTGCCGCAGCCGGCCAGCCCCCCATGACGCTGGCGGTTGGTGATGGCAACCATTCCCTTGCCACAGCAAAAGCCTATTGGGAAGAACTGAAACCCACCCTGCCGCCGGAACAGCAGCAGACCCACCCGGCGCGCTGGTGCCTGGCGGAAGTGTGCAACGTGCATTCCCCGGCGATTGAGATTGAGCCCATCCACCGTGTGCTGTTTGGCGTGGACGCCAACACCGTTGCTGCAGACTTTGGCAGCTGGTTGGAACAGCACGGCGCAGCCCTCCAGGGCGGCGACCAGCATATCGTGCTGGCCGGTGCCGGTGCAGAGATCACCTTTGACGCCGCCAACACCCCGGACCCGCTGGCCGTGGGCACCACGGAACATTTTATTGGGGATTATCTGGCCCAGAACCCCGGCGTGACGGTGGATTACATCCACGGTGCCGCGGCTGCCTGCGCCATGGCCGCAGACCCCGCCAAACCGGCCACAGCCCTGCTGATGCCGGACTTTGCCAAAGCAGACCTGTTCAAAGGTGTTGTGCTGGGCGGCGTGCTGCCGCGCAAGACTTTCAGCATGGGCCATGCCGAGGAAAAACGTTACTATAATGAATGCCGCAGTCTGACCATGCCGGACTGACGATACAGGGAGCCAATTATGCCGAACAACGAAAAAAACGCTGAGCCCGCCGTGCGCGATGCTCAGTCCACAGCAGCACGCCGTCGTCGCCGCCGCCACACCCCCCATGGGGATGCCCCGGCCCAGCGCCCTGCACGCCCCAATAACGCCAATCAGGCCCGCCCTGTGGCTCCGCAGCTGAACGGCCAACCCCCGCGCGGGCAGCAAAAGCCCCAGCCCACCCCCCAGCCGCCGCGCCGCCGCCCGCCGCAGGAACCTGTCGCGCAGCCCCCGCAGCGTAATGCTGCCCGCCGTGCCCCCGCAGCCCCTGCACCGGAACCGCCGCGCCCGCCGCGGCGCGCCCCGCAGCCAGCCCCCCGCAGCCGGGTGAACCGTGAACCGCGAGAGGAAGATCCGGGCCTGGAGATGATTTCCCGCCGCCCGCCCAAACAGAAGTTTGCCAACTTTGAAGAGTATATGGCCGCCCACGGCGGAGCTACTGCCCCCATTGCGGGCGAAGGTCCGCTGCCGGAGCTGGTGCCAGAGTTCCACTTGCTGTCCGTTCCGGCGGAAAATCTGGTTCCGGCGGAGGATGACGAATGACCCCGCAGGCGGCAGCGGCCCTGCGCTGCCCGGTGTGCGGCGGCGCATTGATGCCGCTGGGAACCTCGCTGCGCTGCCCCCAGGGCCACAGCTATGATATGGCCAAGGAAGGGTATGTCAACCTGCTGGCCATCCAGAGGCGCCATGCGGCGGACCCCGGTGACGGCAAAGCCATGGTGCGCGCCCGCCGTGCCTTTTTGCAGGCGGGGTATTATGCCCCGTTCCAGAAAGCGCTGGCCGAGCTCTGCCTGGAATACGCACCCGAATGCGGTGAGACCCACCTGCTGGATGCCGGCTGCGGCGAAGGCAGTTATGACCGCGTGGTGTATGATGCCTTTGCCGCCCAGGGCCGTCCCTGCGTACTGGCCGGGTTCGACCTTTCCAAGGATGCCATCCGCCTTGCGGCAAAGCTACTGCCGGAAGCCGCTTTTGCGGTGGGCGGCAGCTTCAGCGCCCCGGTGCGGGATGGCTGGGCGGATGTTCTGCTGAACATCTTTTCACCCTTTGCCGGGCAGGAGTTCTGCCGGGTGCTGCGCAGCGGCGGTGTGCTGCTGTACGCAGTGCCAACGGCACGGCATTTGTACGGGTTGAAAGAAGTTCTGTACGATGAACCGTATGAAAACGCAGAACAGCAGACAGAATACTCCGGCTTTACCCTGATCGGAGAGCGCACCGTGACGGATACCATCACGGTGGAGGGCGACCAGATCCGCAACCTGTTTGCCATGACCCCCTATTTCTGGAAAACCCCGCACGTCGGAGCACTCCGCCTTGCGGCAAAGCAGAGCCTGACGACCGAAATCGGCTTCCGCTTCCTTGCTTACCGTCGGGTATAATGGAACAAAAAGTAAAGGCAATACCGCATAATTCTAAGTGCCGATACGGCGAGCGAGGTGCGGCAGCTGCTAAGCCAAAAGCGCAGATAATACTGGATG
>NZ_PSQF01000039.1:0-26403 GCF_003324125.1 Subdoligranulum sp. APC924/74
CACAATTCCCGCCTGACGGCTTAAGCACCGCTCCGGCGGCTGCGGCACGGCATCTGCGTTGCCAAAATGCTCGATAAGACATCCAGTATTATCTGCGCTTTTGGCTTAGCATCTGCCGCACCTCGCTCGCCGTATCGGCACTTAGAATTATGCGGTATTGCCCTAAAAATGACAGGCAGTTTTTTTCACCGTGAAGGAAAGATTCCATCATGGGTTAATCATTTATGACATTCTTATTTTAATAGGTAAGACAAAAAGTAAAAATAATTGATAGTATTGTGTATAAGGGCCGTTCACAGTAGCGGCATTAAAGATGGAGCGCACAAATACATTGTGACTGGCGTGCAAAAGAACAGTGGGCCAAAAGCTGTGCACTTTCAGGCAGAGGGCGTTGACAGGGAAAGTAAAGCCCATGACCATAACGAAAAAACAGAGAAGCGAGCAATGAACAAAAATAGCGGCTAAAGTGACAAGTGTAAAAACCTGGCAGCTGGTGCCCCTCTTGACAAAAGAGAAAGCTGTGGTAAAATAGTTCAAAAATGAACAAAATACAGAAAGGAGAATGCGAAATGCAGCTGGTCAACCCGCTGGAGCAACAGAACGCGGTAAAAACGTTATATTCTGAATTTGTCAGCCCGGTGTGCGCTAAATATGGCTTAACGCGCATTGAGCTGGATATTTTGCTGTTTTTAGCGAACAACACCCGCTATGATACGGCAACCGATATTGTGGAGGTTCGTTTTTTAGCAAAATCTCAGGTGTCGGCGGCAATCAAAAATCTGGAAGCCCGCGGCTGCCTGCGGCGGGAATACCAGTTGGAAAATCGCAAAACCGCCCACCTGCGCCTGTGTGACCCCGCGCAGCCGATAATAGCGGCCGGGCGCAGCGCACAGGAACAGTTTGGCGCGGCGCTGTTGGATGGATTTACCCCCGAAGAGCTGGAGCATATGCAGCGCAGCATGGAGCGCATCCGCAAAAACGTGGAAAAGTATCTGGAGGATAAAAACAATGACAATGTTGATTAAATTTATCGTGTGCTTTATTGCCGGCATCGGCGCGGGCCTTGGCACCGGCTTTGCCGGCATGAGCGCGGCGGCGGTCATCAGCCCGATGCTCATTACCTTTTTGGATATGCCCGCTTACGAGGCTGTGGGCATTGCACTGGCCAGCGATGTGTTGGCCAGCGCGGTCAGCGCTTATACCTATGGCAAAAACAAAAATCTGGACATCCGCAACGGCGTTGTGATGATGGTATCGGTTTTGTGCTTTACCATGGTGGGCAGCTGGATCGCCAGCCAGGTGCCCAACAGCACGATGGGCAGTTTCTCGGTATTTATGACATTCCTGCTCGGCGTTAAGTTTATTGTAAAGCCGGTTATGACCACCAAGAACGCAATGGAAGCGGTAGACCCCAAAAAGCGGTTTGTACAGTCGGTGATCTGTGGTGTGATGATCGGCTTTATCTGCGGGTTTATCGGTGCAGGCGGCGGCATGATGATGCTGTTGATCCTGACCAGTGTGCTGGGGTATGAGCTGAAAACCGCTGTGGGTACCAGCGTATTCATTATGACCTTTACAGCCTTTACCGGTGCCGTCAGCCACTTTGCCATCGGCGGTATGCCGGACCTGTGGTGCCTGGTGTTCTGTGTTGGGTCCACGCTGTTGTGGGCGCGCATTGCCGCACGCTTCGCCAACAAGGCCAGCCCCGCCACCCTGAACCGCGCCACCGGCGTTGTGCTGGTTGTGCTGGGGGTGGCGATCATGGGGGTAAACTACATTAAATAATTAGGAATGAGTAATTAGAAATTAGCAATGAAAGGAAAAAGCGCACAGCGCCGATAGATCGGGCGCTGTGCGCTTTTTTATATCGTTTAGTAAATGGATTACTGGACGTCGGAGGAAGAGTCGTCGGAGGAAGCTTCGGTGGATTCTTCGGCTTTCTCGGTGGGGTTTTCGGGCAGGGGCTCGTTATCTTTGGCGAGGGCGGCGTTCAGTTCGTCTTCGCGCATCTTGTTGATGGTGCTTTCAATGGTAAAGCACTTGTTCAGCGGCTGGTAGATGCACAGCAGGGCAGGAAGCATCGGCAGCCAGAAGTTGGTGAACGGCAGAATGATCGTCGTCAGCGGGAAGAACAGCAAAATGGCGCCCCAATACACGGCTTTGATGGCGATGGCACCCAGGCTGCGGGGCAAGTAGCCCAAGAACAGCAGCAGGCTGTTTTTCAAAATGCCGTACAGCGGCAGATCCAGCAGGGCAATCTGCGGCCAGATGTAACTTTCCAAGCCCAGCGTTACCACAAAGCTTAGGATCAGCAGCACCCAGGTAACAATACCGGCGCTGATGACCGACATGTGGAACAGGGTAAAGATCTGCATCGAAAGCACCAGGCCGGTCAGCATGCCGGGAATCAGGCTTTCCCTGGCGTTGCGCTTCCACACGCGGCGGTAGGTTTCCCACCAGTAGCCAGGTTCATCGCGCAGGCTGCGCAGCACGGTATCAGCCATGGCGCTCAGCTCCGGGCCTGCAATCAGGCCGCCGATGATACCGGCCAGCAGCATGAACAGCAGCGCGTGCGTTTCAACGGCAAAAAACATACCGATAATGAAAGGCAGGCAGCCCAGGAAAGCCAGGAAACCGGCGCGGAAAAAGTTCCACATATCGCGGCCCATAATTTCGGCCAGGCGGGCAACACCCTTTTTGCGCGGGGCGTCCGGGCGCACGCCCGGTCCGGGACGGGTAAAGCGGTCAGAAGAGAAAAAAAGTCCCATGGCGGTAGAATCTCCTTTGTTTTAACAAGCACTGCGCTTGAAATATACTTATTTATTATATCAGTGTTGGCGGCCAAGAGCAACAAAAAAATGCGGGTGGGGTGTGGGCGGTATGCCGCGGTGACATGTAAAATCTGGTTTTAATCTTTACAAATCATTACAAAACAAGTACAATAAATCTATACGTTGCCCGGAGCTTTGGGCCGGGCAGGATTTTATCCATCCAGCTGTATGAGCAGAAAAGAGGACCCAGCCGATGAAACGTAATATCCTTTGCACTCTGGCCGTTATGGCAGCTTGTGCGATCCTGGTTGCCTGCGGCAAAACCGATGATCAAATCTCGCCCATTACGCCGGAATCCAACGCCGCCAGCAGCGAGGCCGAGGCTACCCCGGAACCCACCCCGACCCTGCCCCCGTATGAAGCCAACGTGCTGACCGGCGAGGCTAAAGGCGAAAATTATCCCGAGGGCCAGCGCATTACCGCCCTTATGGTGAACAACCTTGTGGACGCCCGCCCGCAGCGTGGCCTTTCCAAGGCGCAGATGCTGTTTGAAATCAAGGTGGAAGGCGGCATCACCCGCTTTATGCCGGTGTTCAATGATTACCACGATATTGATGAGATTGGCCCCATCCGTTCCGGCCGTGACCAGTTCTTCCAGCTGATCCTGCCCTGGCAGGCCCTGTATATCCACGAAGGCCAGTCTATTGTCATGCAGCAGTACGCCCTGGATTATGATTACGGCCTGCTGAACAACAACGATGGTGCTTCCGGCTACCGTGATTACAACCGTGTGAACTGGCGCGGCCTGAGCTATGGCAACGGCCTGGCACTGGAACATACGATGTACACCAGCGGCGAAAACATTGAAAAGTATATCACCAACAAAAATGTGGATATGAACCGCACCTACAATTCCACTTTCTTTAACTTTGTGGATTACCGCCAGGATAACCCGGTGCGCGACCTGACCCAGTCCCAGGATTCCCAGCTGACCACCAAGGACGGCCCGGTGGTGAAGGACGGCGAATATGTGGAGATCAGCCACAGCCAGTCCTACAAGACCCGTTTCCTGTACGATAACACCAACAACGTCTACCTGATGCAGCAGAACTTCTCCGGCAACTGGCGTGATACCATTGACGAAGAGTACAACGATTATCAGCTGCAATTCCCCAATGTGATCGTTCTGTTCACCGATATTCACACCTACCCCGGCCACGAAACCACGGACCTGCAGTATGTAGAATACAGCTGGGGCGGCATCGGCTATTACTTCTATGGCGGCAAGTGCGAAAAGATCTACTGGCAGAAGGGTACCCCGCTGGAAGCCCTGCGCCTGTACTATCTGAATGAAAACGGCCAGTGCAGCGATACCCCCTGCGAGATCAATATTGGCAAGAGCTATGTGACCATTGTGGATGTGGACGAAGCCATCAACCTGAAGGTGGGCAACCTGGCCGACTTTGACCTGGATGCCGCAACGGTAAGCGCTTCCAACACTTCCATTGATGCCGACGCCAAGGCGGGTGAAAGCCTGGGGGCTTCCACCACCGACCTGGTCAGCGCAGCGCGCAACAACCAGGCTGTGGGCAACACCGAAAGCAATACCCAGAGCACCACCCAGAGCAGCACCACCACCAATACCAGCAATGACAGCCAGAGCGCGGAGTCTGCCCCCCAGCAGGACAACACCCCGCAGCAGGATACCGCCGACCAGAGCAGCGCAGATGACACCGCCAGCGATGACAGCGGTGAGGATATCCCCTGGGCGGATTGAGCGTGACGCCGGAGCGCCACGCTCCTGCACCTCTCCTTTGAAACCACCCTATTGCAAAAAAAAGCATGTTCTCATGCCTTTTTTGCTCGCAAGGTATTCCAAGCGTCGGCGCATGTCTGCCGCTTGGAACGGCTTTTAGAATTTTTTTCGACAGTCTAAAGTGCCCGCCCGCAGGGCGGGTACTTTTTTGTAACAGGAGTCTGTATGACTGAGCGTTTAAACAAGAAAAAATACCCCCTGTGTGCCGCGGCCCTGGCGCTGGCTGTGCTGCTGGCAGGCTGCGCCCCGGCGGAAGGCACCGCAGTAGCCACAGCGCAGCCCACGGCAGAGCCGACAGAAGCACCCACCCCAACGCCGGAACCCGAAGCGAACCCCCTGACCGGGGAGCAGGGCGATTATACCAACCAGCGCCCGGTGGCGGTCAGCATCCGCACCGGGGATGGCAGCACCCCCCAGTGGGGCATTGCCGCTGCGGATGTGCTGATTGAGGGCGTGACCGAGGGCAAGACTGCCGGGTTGACCGCGGTGTTTGCCAGTGTGGACAGCGTGGAAAAAGCCGGCCCGGTGGCCCCTGGGCGGGACCTGCCGCTGCAGCTGGTGCTGCCGCTGAATGCCGTTCCGGTACACATTAACAAAAGCGTGTATGCTTCCAACCTGCTGAACGTGCTGCAATACCAGGATCTGGACGGCTACCATGCGGGCACCGCAGGTTTTGCCTTTGACGAGGACCGCGCCAACAGCGGCTACCGGGAGGAAAACTGCTGGTACACCACAAAAGATCTGATCAACACCGGCCTGGCAACCTATAATACTGATACTGCCGGTGCCAACATGCCGCTGTTCCACTTTGTCCAGCGCAAGGACCCGGAGCAGCAGAATGCCAAAAGCCTGTATATCACCTTTTCCAACAAGGATACCGAAGAACTGGTTTATTCGCCGGAAGTGGGCCTGTACCTGAAAAACAATGCCGATGGCAGCCCCATGATGGATGCGGGCAATAATGAGCAGGCAGCGTTCACCAATGTGTTTGTGCTGTATGCTTCCTCCGGCGTAAAGGATGACGGCGTGACCCGCCAGTATGACCTGACCGGCGGCACCGGCATCTACCTGACAAAAGGCGGATGGGAGACCATCCAGTGGACCAAGGGCGATGCCACAGCGCCGCTGCAGTTGACCGATGCCAGTGGTAAAACGCTGGATGTGAATCCCGGCAAGAGCTTTCTTGCCATCTGGGGCGGCTATTATGGCCAGGCTCTGCGCCTGCTGGACGGGGACGGTAACGAGCAGGCATTGCCGGAAAAACCGGCCCTGCTGGACAGCGCCGTGCCGGACGAAGCCGCCGAGGCTGCTGAGCTGGAACAGCAACGCGCCCAGGCCCTTGCGGATGCCCAGGACAAGCTGAACCAGGCCCAGACTGCCCTGAATGAAGCCCTGCAGGCCCAGCAGGATGCAGCCGGAACGGCAGACAGCGCCGATGACGATGCCGCCAGCCAGCGTGTGGCGGAGGCCCAGGCGGCCTATGATGCCGCCGCTGCCGAGCTTGCCGCTTTGCAGCCCGCGGAGGAACCCGACGGGAACACCGAGCCCGCCGCCGACAGCGCCGAGGAACCCCAGCGCGAACCGGATTCAGCCAACGGGGAAAGCGCAGGCTGACCCACAACAGAAAACCCAAAAATAAAATGCCGTCCCTGCCAAAACAGGGGCGGCATTTGGTTGATATTGGCGGTGTTGACGGGATTACTCTTCCGCACCGTCCAGGTAGCCGTAGGGCACAATGTCAAAGGCTTCGGCAATATGGTCGCGCATCCACATTTCGGCGTCCAGGCGCAGGCTGTAGCCACAGCCAGGGTCAGTCATCCATTCCTCCGGCTTGTGCTGCGGCAAAACGTGGTTGGCCATCATGTTCATGATCACGCCGCCGTGGGTGATGCAGGCAGCTTCCTCGGTATGGGTGCGCAGCTGGTATTCAAACAGCTTCATCAGCATCACGTTGGTGCGGTCGTAGAAGGCTTTGCGGTCCTCGGCACCATCAGGGTTGGTGCGGCTGGTGGGGTCCATCCACTGGGCAAATTCCGGGTCCTTGACCAGTTCAGTGATGGGGCGGTTTTCAAACTTGCCAAAGTTCATCTCCCGCAGGTCCTGCAAAATCGTGAGCTTGGCGTTGGGGAACAGCACTTCCGCTGTTTGCTGGGCGCGCAGCATGGGGGAGCAGAACACAAGCGGAACATCCGGATACTGGAACTTGGCTTTCAGCTCCTCCAGCTGGGCGCGGCCCTCCGCGCACAGGGGCAGGTCTGTGCCGCTGCCGATATAGCGGCCATCCAGGTTGCCCTGGGTCAGGCCGTGGCGGATCAGATGCAGTTTATAATATTTCAAAAACAAAACCTCCTGACGGATATATGTTGCAAAAAAAGATTACAAAATGGTTACAAAATAAGAACGGGTGAAAAAAGACACACAATATTTGTACAGGAAAACACGCGAAATGTCAATATCTAGTTTGTTTGGCCCGCTTTGAAGGAAATACCGAAAAAATTGATAAAAAATTGGCGAATTTGATGTTTACAAATCGTTTTTTGGCAGATATAATTTACACCATGTAGAATGCAGTAGAGCCCGCATTTGTGCCGCAGCCAAAAGCGCGGTTCCTGCCAATAGGATGCCTACCCGGCCCGACGCGGCGCAGCGAACCCTTAAGCTACATTCCGGTGTGCTTTGGGGATTTCTGCGCATTTTGGGGTCTTTATCTGCCGCAAGCCCGGCAGGGTGTAAGGCGGCAGGCAGCGGTGCAAACCCGCAAGGCGGAAAACAGAACGACGGGGGCGTGCCGGCCCCTAAGGTGCTGCAGGAACCGGCGGAATGTCCGGCCCCTGCGCCCTGACGATGTAGCGCAAACCCTGTGCGGCCTTTGCGCTGCGTTCTGGTAAAGTGTGAAGGATGGCAACAAGATGGCAATAGAATTTAACCGCATCATTACCCTGCTGCGCAAAGAGCGGGGCATTACCCAAAAACAGGCGGCGCAGGAGCTTGGCATCAGCCAGGCGCAGCTTTCCCATTATGAGAAAGGCATCCGGGAATGCGGCCTTGAATTTGTGGTGCAGATTGCGGATTACTATAATGTTTCCTGTGACTACCTTTTGGGGCGCAGCGCAGAGCGCAGCGGCCAGACCATCAAGGTGGAAGAACTGCCCGATGCCGGCGGTGCAACCTCCGGCAGCATTTACCGCGGCAGCGTGCTGCCCACCATGTATAAAAAACTGATTGAAAATTCGCTGGACATTTTGTTTGACCGGTTGGATCAGTGCAGGGATAAGCGGGTGGTTACCTCCGTCAGCAATTATCTGATGCTGGCCGTCTACCGCATGTTCCGCCGCCTGTACCAGGCTGCGCCGGGCAATGTGGCCAGCATGTTCCGCGTAACGCCCGCCCGCTGGGAGCGTGACGCCGATGCCGCAATGTTCTTGCAGGAAGGCGAGCTTTCGGCCACCATGGCAGGGGAGAACGGCGCATGCCCCGACCCCGCTGCCTTTGAGATGAACACCGAGACCCTGGCCAGGGATTACCCGCGCCACGCCACCAGCCTGATGAACCTGATCAAGAACAGTGAGGAAGTCATCCGCAAGCACAATGCCTGAACCGGATGCCGCTGCAAAATAACAAAAATTCTGCCTGCCCCAAGGGATTGGGACAGGCAGTGTTTGTATAAGGGTGAACGGTGCGGCAGAGCTTACAGTTTGGCAAGCTCCTTGCGGCAGGCTGCACAGATGCGCTTGCCGCGGAAAAGAATGCTATCCCCGGTTACTTCACCACACAGGTCACAGCAGCCGTCTGCGCGGTACTTGCGCAGCAGGATGGTATTACCATCGGTAAAGATTTCAATGGGAGTATCAGTGGTGATACCAAACGAATCTCGCAGTTCCTTGGGCAGAACAAAACGGCCTAAGCTGTCAACACTGCGGACGATTCCAGTAGATTTCATAGGCTAACCTCTTTCATACGTAGTACATCACCTGGAAAAAGCGACACCAACGCTTTTTGTATACACAGTATACCTTTAATTTCCACTGATGTCAATATTTGGCAATCGAAAAAATGAAATTTTCCGGCGTTTTTGACAAAAAAAGAAAAATAACGTTTTATCGTGTATAAAAATTGCAATTTATGTACGTTTTGGTCATCTTTTGCTACAACTTTGATACCAGTACAGGATATGATACAGATAACGATGGTGGATTTGGAAAGGCTGGTGTGCAGGGTGGCAAGATACAAACAGGAAAGCGCAAAATATTGCAAAATAGTTGCGTTGGTCCTGATATTGTTGGCAGTGCTGGCGGCCGTTTGGCTGGCGAAAAGATGGTATACCAGGCATAAAACATCGGCGGCTGCAGCGGGTGTAAACCCCATCGGCCAGCTGCTGACCGGCCAGCCCGACCCGGCGGAGCCTTATACAGGTACCATCAGCCTGGTGGTGGCCGGGTATGACCGTTCGGCTGAGGACGGCGAAGAAGAGATCGGCCTGACGGATATGATCCTGTATCTGCAGTGGGACTGTGACCGGAACAAGCTGGAAGTGCTGCAGGTTCCGCCCAGCCTGTATGTGGGGTGGAGTACCGGCCAGGCGGAAGCAGGCGAGGGGAAAGAAAACGCCGCAGACCCCACCGGCCAGGGCAGCACAACGGGGCGTATCAACGCCGTAGCCAGGGAGACAGGCGGTCTGCAGGGACTTTGCGATGAAATCACCGCCATGACCGGCCTGCCGGTGGATGGCTATCTTGGCATGGATCTGAACGGCCTGGGCGATATTGTGGAATACATCGGCGGGGTAGAAGTGGATATTCCGCAGGAAATAGAGAACGGCGGTTCCTACCTGCCCAAAGGCAGGTATCTGTTGGACCGCAGCTCGGTGGAGTTCCTGGTGCGGGAACGCCGCAGTTATGCATATGGTGATATGGATCGCCAGCGCGTGCTGCGCAGCGTGTTTGCTGGATTGCTGCGGTATGCCCAAAGCTGTACCCTGGTGGATGCCGCCAAGCTGGTGCCGGTTATTATGCCCTATATGCAGACCAATTTGGATATGGATACCCTGATGCAACTTGCCGCCAGCGCGGAGAGCCTGCAGGCAGAACAGGTGGTGTTTACCATCCCCAGTGCTTACGCGGTGCAGACGAACAGCGTCGGCGCGATTGTGTGGGACCCAGAGATTATGGCGCCGCTGCTGCGGGTGCGCTTTGGGCTGGATTGTGACCCGCAGGACCTGAACCTGCCCGCCCCCGCGCTGGAAGCCAGCGAAGCGGACGCGGGGGAGAGTTATGCCTATTCTGATTATATCGAAGGCAGCGTGCAGAACCTGAGCGAGCTGGCAGTCGGCGAGGAATGAATCTCCAGAGTCAATAGGAAAAAATTTCCGCACAAAAGTTGTAAGGCAATACCGCATAATTCTAAGTGCCGATACGGCGAGCGAGGTGCGGCAGATGCCAAGCCAAAAGCGCAGATAATACTGGATGTCTTATCGAGCATTTTGGCAACGCAGATGCCGTGCCGCAGCTGCCGGAGCGGTGCTTAAGCCGCAAGGCGGGAATTGTGCGGTGTTGCCGTAACAAAACGCAGAGCTGCATCGTTTTATTGAGTGAAACCAGGAACGAGAACATTTCCCCTGCATCGCAGGCAGGGGCAGATTAAGGCAGAACCGCATCCGGCAGGGCAGCACACAAACCGCCAGGCGGATGCGGGGGCGCCATAGAGTTGTAAGGAAGAAAAGATGGCAGTTTACAGAAAAAAGCAGCCTGCCCGCCGTCCGGTGCGGCGCGGCTGGAAGCGGCACGCGCGCACAGGGATGTTCCTCTTCGCGTTTGCGCTGGTGGCCGTTACTGTGGGGGTGATTTTGCCCCACGCGGGGGTGATGAGCGCCGCAGCAGAGGGCAGCACGCTGACAGAGAAGATTTTTACCACCGTGCAGAACAAGAACCTGCCGGTAATCGCAATCGACCCCGGCCACGGCGGCACTGACCCCGGCAGCGAGGGCAGCGGCCTGTGGGAGTACGAGATGACCTGGCAGGTGGCCAACGAGCTGGTAAACCTGCTGGAGCAGGATGGCCGCTATGCCCCGGTGCTGACCATTACCGAGGAAGAAAGCCAGAACAGCGATATGCCGCGCGTGGAACCGGCGGAACGCGCCCAGCGCGCGAATGACGCGGGTGCAGTGCTGCTATTTTCTATCCATGGCAATTCCGATCCGAGCGGCACGGCCAGCGGCTTTGAATGTTACGCCATTCCGCCGGGGCAGCAATACCATGACGAGAGCGTGGCCCTGGCCCGCCTGACCGCCCAGAAGATCACCCAGACCGGCCAGCCCCTGCGCGGGCAGGATGGTGTGCGGTACATTTATTTTGATACATACGATAACCGCATGGTGTATGAATCCAGCGACGAGACCCCGCACAATGAACCGACCTTCCGCCTTTTGGCGGACGCCGACTGCCCGGCGGTGCTGGTGGAGCAGTGCTTTTTGACCAACCCCCAGGATGCCGCCCGCCTTGCCACCCCCAGCGGCGCTAAACAGGCCGCAAAGGCGTATTATGAAGCAATATGCGAATGGATGGAAGGCAGGTAAAAGGCAGAAAGTAGGAGTTGAAGGTAATTAGGAATTAGAAATGAGAAATTAGCAAAAAAGAACCGGTGCAGTTTGGGCGGGGTTCGTAAAACAGTTAAACCGACCTATGGTTACGATCATAGGCCGGTTTTTATGTTATGCACTGGCGCGGCAGCGCCCAGGGCTCCCTTGTGTAAAGGGAGCTGTCAGCGAAGCTGACTGAGGGATTGCTTTACCGCAGCATCGATATACTCACAAACTCCACAGAAATTTCTGCCGACATCGTTGTTGGGAATACGGATGACTCTCAGACCATATCCCTCCAGAAAAGCGGTGCGGTCTGCATCTTTTTTGATGTTTCTATCCTCATAGTGTTGAGAACCGTCCAACTCAATGACAAGCTTTGCTTCTGCGCAATAGAAGTCAGCGATATATTTTCCCAACACCTTTTGTCTGGAAAAACGGACAGGGTAGGACCGCAGAAAATCATACCATAGGTGCCGTTCTTCCTTGGTCATTTCTTTTCGCAGCTGTTTTGCCAAAGGAACCAACTGCTTATTGTGCTTTGGCTGCATGACAATCCCTCCGTCACGGCTTACGCCGTGCCACCTCCCTTTACACAAGGGAGGCTTTGGTGCTGCGCAAAATTGCAGACCGTACAGTACACCGAAAGGTGTATAGAAGTGCGCTCTTTATCAGTTCAACAAATTGCCATTTGTAGAGTTACTTCTCTCTACATTTAATGCCATAGTTTCCTCGACTTCCAGAGTCATATCCACGATATATTTCATGTTTAATTCCATCTATAACAACTTCATCATCTGCAGTAAATTCATATAAAAATCCGTTATCTTCACAATATTTGATAATTGCCTGCTGTGCTTTTGCAACAGTAGGATAAACAGTGCTATCTTCATAAGGAATCCAAATAGATTTTTTAAACAATTTCAACATGATAATAACTCCTTTCAATGTTTGTAAATTCAAGTTTATCGGTCTGTTTGATCATATCATATGGCTACAATATATACAAGAACAGTCCCGGCAGACATTACTGCCGGGACTGAAACTGTTTTACGGACACCCTCCTTTGCACCGGTTCTTTTTTTTCTATAATCAGGCTTCTTCTTCCGCAAAGTTCCCAAGGGCTTTGGCCTGCTCGATGACTTTGGCTTCCAGCATCTGGGGCAGGGTTTCGTAACGGACAAAATCAAAGGTAAACCAGCCGCGGCCCTGGGTCAGCTGACGCAGGAAGGTGGTAAAGTCCTGCATTTCACTCATGGGCACTTCGGCTTCCACAACCTGCTCGCCGTCCTCGTCCGGGTTCATGCCCAGCACGCGGCCGCGGCGCTTGGTTACTTCGCCCATGATATCGCCGGTGTTGTCGGCGGGTACATGGGCTTTCAGGGTGCCGATGGGCTCCAGCAGAACGGGGCCGGCTTCGGGGATGGCGGCTTTGTAGCTCAGCTTGGCGGCCATGATGAACGCCATTTCGCTGGAGTCTACCGGGTGATAGCTGCCGTCAAGCAGGGTGGCTTTCAGGCCAACCATGGGGTACCCGGCCAGAACGCCGTGCTGGGCTGCCTGACGCACACCCTTTTCCACGGCGGGGAAGAAGTTCTTCGGCACGCTGCCGCCGAACACGTTTTCGGCAAACTCAACGTCCTCACCCGGAATGGGCTCGAACTGGATCCACACATCGCCAAACTGGCCGTGGCCGCCGGTCTGCTTCTTGTGGCGGCCCTGGGCCTTGCAGCTCTTGCGGATGGATTCGCGGTAGGGTACGCGCGGAACTTCCAGCGTGATCTCAACGCCAAACTTGTTCTTCAGCTTGGCAACGGCAACTTCCAGGTGCTGGGTGCCCAGGCCGCTGATGATCTGCTGCTTGGTTTCGGGGTCAACGGTAAAGGAAATGGCAGGATCTTCTTCGATCAGGCGGGCCAGCGCGCCGGAAACCTTGCCCTCATCGCCCTTTTTGGCAACCCTGACAGCCATGCGGTAGCAGGCAACGGGGTAGCTGGGGGCGGGCAGGGTGACAACACGGGCAGGATCGCATAGGGTATCGCCGGTCTTGGCGGTGGCCAGTTTGGCAACTGCGCCAATATCACCGGCCACAATGGCGGGGGTGTCGGTCTGTTTTTTGCCGCATACGGTCAATGTTTTGCCCAGGCGCTCCGGCTGGCCGGTGCGGGCATTGATGACGTTGCTGGTTGCGCTCAGCTTGCCGGACAGGACCTTGATAAAGCTCAGCTTGCCCACAAACGGGTCGGCAACGGTCTTGAACACATAAGCGCAGGTGGGGGCGGTGTCGTCCACGGTGATTTCAACCGGCTCACTGTCAGCGTTTTCGCCAACAACAGCGGCGGTTGCGGCGCTGGGCAGCAACTCCTTCATGTTGTACAGCAGCATATCCAATGCCTGCAGGTTGACGGCACTGCCGCAGAACACGGGGGTGATCTGGCCGGTGCGCACGCCTGCGGCCATGCCGGTAACGATCTCTTCGGTGGTGAACGGCTCGCCCTCAAAGAACTTTTCCATCAGGGTCTCGTCCGTTTCGGCAATGGCTTCGTACATAGCCTGGATCAGGCCCTCAAAGCGGTGGCCGATATCGGGCAGGTCGATCTGCACTTGTTTTCCGCTTTCGTACTTGAATGCCTTCTGGCTGAACAGGTTGATGTAAGCCACGGTGCCATCGTCCAGGCGGGCAGGCACAACACAGGGGCAGATAGAAGGGCCGAACTTGATTTTCAGCTGTTCCAGAATCTTGAAGTAGTCAGAATTTTCAAGGTCAGATTTGGTCACGAACACCATGCGGGCCTTGTTGTTTTTCAGTGCCAGTTTATAGGCCTTTTCTGCGCCGACGGTAACGCCGGAACGGCCAGAAACACAGATCAGGACACTTTCCGCAGCGGTGATGCCCTCGGCGGCGCCGGTTTCAAAATCAAACAGGCCGGGAACATCAATCAGGTTGAACTTGGTGCCGTTGCTTTCCACGGGAATCACGCTGGAATTCAGCGATGCTTTGCGGCGTGCTTCTTCGGGGTCAAAATCGCTGGCGGTGGTGCCGTCCTCAACACGGCCCATGCGCTCAGTTGCACCGCTCAAATACAGCAGGGATTCGGTCAAAGTCGTTTTGCCGCAGCCTGCGTGGCCGGCCACAAGAATGTTGCGAATGTCCTTACTGGCGTATTCCATTGTCTTACAAACCTCTTTTCGCGCCGGGATAAGCTCTCCCCACCCGGCATATGTATTTATTGTGATGTGGTATGCTCCACATTTGGCATGTTTTTACTTTACCACACTTTTTGCCTAAAATAAACAGTTTTTTTGAATATTTTTGAAAATATTTGTGAACGAATAATGAGCGAGCAGGCACGGCGCAAAATTGGTGCGTTGGTGCGTGCAATGGCAGGGCGCTGCCGCCGTGATTTTGCCATAGCAGGAATAGAAATCCGTTCCAAGGGGTACCGCACAATTCCTGCGCTGTTTGGAATGATGCAGGTTTGCTGTCAGCTTTTCTGCCGTTCCAGCCGCACAATGGCCACGGTGATATCATCCTGGCGCGCCCCGCTGCGGCGCACAGCGCTGGCGGCAACGGCTTCGGCGGTCTGCTGCGGGCTTTGGCCCAGCCGGGTGCTCAGGGTCAGCTGGTCACACAGCCAGGCGGAGCCATCGCACAAAGCACCGTCGCTGACCATCATCACGGTGTCGCCCACATCCAGCGTTAAGGCGGTGGAACGGCCCGTTACAGTGGGCAGCACCCCCATGGGCAGGCTGGCACCATCCAGCGTGCGCACAACGCCTGCCCGGCATAAAAAGCTGGGGGCCGCCCCCGCTTTGAACAGTCCGGCCCGCCCGGTGTACAGGTCCAGCGTCAGCAGGTCCAGCGTTGCACCGCTTTCCTGCCCTGCGTTTTTCAGGCCCAGTGCCACGTTGACCAGCCGGGCAGCGCTTTCGGCGGCAAACCCGGCCTGCAGCAGCTGGGCCGTCAGTTTGGCGGCCATCTGGCCGTCCACGGCGGCGGGCTTGCCGGTGCCCATACCGTCACACAGCAGCATCTGGGCGCGGCCTGCACTGTCGCAGAATTGACGGCAGGCATCCCCGCTCACGGTTTCCGGCGGGGCAGGGCGGCTGGCCAGGCCGAACACGGCGCGGTAGAGCGGGCGTTCGCCAAAATGCAACATGGTCACGGTGCGGCAGTTGGTTACTTCCGGTGGATCAAAGTCCCGGCGGCAGATGCGGCCCATTTCCTCGGCCAGGGCGCGGCACTCGCCGGGGGTAAAGCTGGTCCGGGGCAGGGTAACGGCGGCGGTAACCCGCCCGGCCAAATCAGTCAGGACGGTACATTCCAGTGGTTCCAGCCCAAGAGAAGCAAACAACTGGGTGGTGCGGGCTTCGCGCCGGGGGTCCGGCAGGCCAGCCCGGCCCAGGCGGGCGGCCATTTGGGCTAAAGCTGTGGCCATGGCGCTGTACTGCTCGGTCAGGGCGGTGCGCAGCAATTCGGCGCGGGCGCGGGTCTGGCGGCGGCTGCACCATAGCCGGTAACCGTGGCTGACGGTGGCACACAGGTCCGCCGGGTGGACGCAGGTGGAAAGCTGCCCCGGCAGGTCCTCCAGCTCCACGCGGCCGTTGTGTTCCAGCGCGCCGCGCAGGGCGTACAGCCCATCCATGGCGGTGGAATACCCCTGAACCCAACAGGTATTGCGGCGGGCGCAGTTCTGACACAGGTGCTGGGCGCAGAACTCTACCACATAGTCATAGCTTTCGCCGCGGGGCGGCATCTGGCAGCTGCATACAGCGTTCACTGTTTCGGCAATGTCGGATAAGGTATCTGCCACGCCGGAAAGTTTGCGTGCCGCGCTGGTCAGGCTTTGGGTGCCGACCGGTGGGGCAGGCGGCGGAAACACCGCCCGCAGAGCCTGCTCCGGACAGAGCAGAAAGCCCAGTAGCCCGGCCCCGGCGGCAAGACCGAGGGTGAGTACGCCGGTCAGGTTGGGAGCGGCCAGCGCCCCCAGCGCACACCCGGCAGCAAATACGGCGGCCCCGCTGCGGCGCTCGCCGGGGCAAAAGACCGCTGTCCCCAGCCCGCCCGCAGCCACGGCCAGCGCGGCAAAACAGAGCGTCGGGGCGGCAGCGGTCAGGGCCATGGCAAGCACAAGAGCCAGTACGGCGGTGTGCTCCAGGCTGCCCGCGCAGGCACAGCACAAAATGCAGAACGCCGCCCCCACCAGCCCCGGTGCAAACCCCGGCAGGGCAGCGCGCTGCAAACAGGCGGCGGCCATGGCGGCCCACAGGCAGGCCCCGCGCGGGGTGCCGATGTGGAGCTTGTGGATGCCCAGCCCCACCAGCACGGCCAGCGCGGCGGAGCACAGCAGGCTGGCCGTATCCGCCGGGCTTGCGCCGCCCACCAGGGTGACAAGCCCCTGTTCCAACAGCAGAACGCCCACCCCGCAGGCCGCGCCGGGCAAAAAGCCGGTCTGGCCCAGCTGGCGGCCCACAATGCGGGCGGTCAGCGCCCCGATGCAGGCCCCCGCCAGCTTCAAGGCGGTATCCAGCGGCTGGAACAATAGCAGCCCGGCCAGGCAGCCCAGCGCGGCGGCGGGGGCATATGTATTGCCGCAGCCCAGCAGCAGGCCAAGGCCAAAGGGCGCGGCCCCGCCGTAAACCTGCCCGGCACTGAGAAGCAGCCCGGTACCGCAGGCGGCAAGCTGCCATAACACGGCGCGGTTCAGCCCGTGCAAAAGCGGGGCGCGGGGCAAGGCGGGCGGTGCCGTTTTGGCGTTGGCGGTGCGCACAGCCTGCCGGATGCGCGGCGCGGTGGATGATGTGGCTGGTGTGTTTTGCATGGTGATCCCTCCCTCAACCATGCTGTGTGCATGGTGTTATTATTGTATCGGAGGGCACCCGCACTTTTTGCCGCTGTGCGCAGAAGCCCCAAAACGCCCGGTAAAGGCGGAAAAACAAGCGGACTTCGACGGCAAAAAAGCATTGCGGACAAGCCCCTGCGCAAAGCAACAGCCCCACCCGTAAAATGCGGGTGGGGCTGTTGGAAATGAGTGCTTTGAATTGCCGGAATGATTATTCGGCGGCCTTTTTGGCGTCGGCTTTCTTCTGGAACTTTTCGTTCTGGATGATAAAGCGCTCGTGGGTGGCGCGGCCAACTTCGCCGGCGTCGTCATACATCACGGCGCTGAAGGTCAGCTTGCGGCCGTCCACGGCGGTCAGTTCACTTTCGCAGCGCACCATCATGCCAACGGGTGTGGGGGCGTTGTGGGCCAGTTCCAGCTTGGTGCCAACGGTGCCGCAGCCGGGGTCCAGCTCCGGGGCAACGCTCTGCCAGCAGGCTTTTTCAACCAATGCGGCAAGGGCGGGGGTGGCGAACACATTCAGCTCACCGCTGCCCATGGCGGCAGCGGTATTGGCGGCGGTTACGGCAACGCTGGCGCTGCCTTTGATTCCGGGATTCAGCATAGTACAATACTCCTTTTATCAGCAACAATTTTACGGTGGGGAATATGCCTTTTATTATACACGCTTTGCTGCCGTTTGAACAGCATATCTGTTTGACGCGGCAAAAAAACAGGGGTATAATATCTTTTAATACAAAAGAAGTAAACGCAGCCCGTCAATGCGCTGCGCTGCCCGGCTTTGTGTTTTGATCGAGGAGAATAGAATGGAAGCAGCCAATAAGATCGCCATTATTACCGATACCTGCTGCGATCTGCCGCAGGAATATCTGAAAGAATACCCCATTTTCTGTGTGCCGCTGGTGGTGACAAGTGGGACCGAGAGCTACCGCGATAACATTGATATTACGGTAGAAACGATCTATGCCCGCCAGAAAAACGAGAATTTCAAAACCAGCCTGCCCCGCCCGCAGGATATTGAGGATGTGTACAGCGCGATCGCCCGCCAGGGCTACACCCATGTGATCGTGCTGATGATCGCAGAGTGCCTTTCCAGCGCCAACAACCTGATGCGTCTTGCCGCCGAGGAACACCCGGAGCTGACCGTGAAAGTGTTCGACAGCAAAAGCGCCAGCATCGGTCTGGGTGCACTGGCAGTTCAGGTGGCGCGCTA
The DNA here is from genome assembly GCF_003324125.1 of Subdoligranulum sp. APC924/74. Lineage (NCBI taxonomy): Bacteria > Bacillati > Bacillota > Clostridia > Eubacteriales > Oscillospiraceae > Subdoligranulum > Subdoligranulum sp. APC924/74. The sequence continues at coordinate 18,218 of NZ_PSQF01000039.1, forward strand.
TGCGGTGCGCGGTGTGGCGTTTGACCCGCTGTGCGAACTGACCAAGCGGCTGATCGATGACACGGTGGTGTATTTTTCGCTGGATACGCTGGAGTACCTGCAGCGCGGCGGCCGCATTGGCCGCGCCACAGCGCTGGCGGGGGGACTTTTGCAGATCAAACCGATTTTGACCTTTGACCGCAAGGACGGCATGATCTCCACTGCCGCCAAGGTGCGCGGCCGCCGCGGTGTGCAGCAGCGGCTGATTGAGCTGGCAACGGAGCTGGCAGCCAAACACCCCGGCGAGGAGTATAACCTGGTCGTGTGCGATGGCAATGTGCCGGAAGAGGGCGCAGCGCTGGAAGCAGCTCTGACCCGCGCGCTGCCCAACGCCCACCGTGTGCTGCACGGCAAAATTGACGCCACCCTGGCCGTACACCTGGGGCCGAACCTGCTTGGCGTTGGGGTGCAGTTCCTGAACAGCAAGCTGCCGGCGTAACGTGGCCAGCAAAACAATTTAAAAAATAAAAACTGCCTGTACCGGGCGAGCGGATGCTCAATAGTACAGGCGGTTTTCGTTTTTATAGCGGGAAGATAATAAAAAATAAGTAAGGTAGGGAAAGGAACCCGGACGCAGGCTGTGAGATAAAGTGCCCGGAACACCGAGTGCTACGGCCAGCCCCAACTTTGTCGGGCCCCACTACGCATCATTCCGGGGGCCTTATCTCACAGCCTGCTGGCGAGTGGCGGGGATAGGAGGATGGGAAGGAGACGAAATATATACAGGACAAAAAAAGGCAATCTTGCGAAATGGATGGCTGGATTTATCAGTCAATGGAAATCGTCTGGGCGGTGGGCTGCGGCTTTACATACTTGGGCAGGGTGATAGCTAGCACACCGTTGTTGTAAGCGGCACGCACTTTGGTGGTATCCACGCCGGTCACATCAAAGCTGCGAGTATAGCTGCCAAAGCTGCGCTCGCAACGCAGGTAGCTGCCCTTTTTCTCGGCGTTCTCAAAATCGCTGTGGCGCTCAGCCTTGATGGTCAGCACTTTATCGTGCAGATTCAGGGCGATATCTTCTTTGCGGAAACCGGGCAGGTCGCACTCCATCACATAGGCATCGCCGATGTCACGAATGTCCGTCTTGAACTCTGCAAGGCTGTTATCGCCAAAGAAAGAACGATCAATATCCTCAAAATCGCGGAACGGATTGTAGCGGCGGTCTATCAGCATAGCCATAAGTCATATCTCCTTAAACATATCCATAAAGTTTTTTATCAGTATTGGCTCAGCAGCTCCGACACCCTTGGGAGCGGTGTCATTTTCTGTTGACGAGTATTACAGTACACTATAATTATGAATAAAGTGTGAACTGTGCGTGAATTTTTAGCAGTCTTTGCATGCGAGTGCTAAATGCAGATAAAATTTACAACTTGACGATGAAATTGAAATGCAAAACAAAACATAAAGAAAATAGCACATCTTTTTCATTCTGCCCAAAACGGGCAGGAAAAGGCTTGAAATCAGGAATGGGGCGTGGTATCGTTAAAGTGTTATCTCGTATGATATAGAAGATAAACCAAAAGATAAAAGGGAGGTGGGGCCATGCAGGAGCTTGGCCGAATGATAAAAAAGCTGTGCAGCAAGCTGTTCAGCCGCATTGTAATTACCGGGGTGCTGATTTTGATCCAGGCGGCATGGTTCTGGTCTTTGTTCACAAGCCTTTCCAGCTATGCGCACTGGCTGAACCCGCTGATGATAGCCTTGAGCGTTATCATGTGCGCGGTGCTTATCCGGCAGGATTCCACCGCGCCGGAGTTCAAGATCAGCTGGATGGTTCTTTTCATGATCATGCCGGTGCAGGGCGGTTTGCTCTACCTGCTGTGGGGCGATAAGCGCCCGGCATTCCGCCTGCGCAAAAAGCTGGATTGGGCCTATGACCGCATCCGCCCACTGCGCCGCACGGACCCTGCGGCACAGGCCATGCTGGAACAGGCCAACCCCCGCGCGGGGCGCACCGCAGCTTACCTGCGGGATTTTGCCGCTTACCCGGTGTATTCCGGCACCAACGTCAAGTTTTACGCTTCGGGAGAAGCGGTCTTTCCCGATTTGCTGGAAGCGCTTGAATCAGCACAGGAATCGATCCTTTTGGAGTTCTTTATTATCTCCAAGGGCAAAATGTGGGATGCCGTACATGATGTGCTGCGTCGTAAAGCGGCTCAGGGCGTGGATGTGCGGATGATTTATGACGATGTGGGCTGTGCCACTGGCCTGCCCGCCCAATACTGGAAGACCCTGCAGGTGGAAGGGATCCAGGCAGTGCCGTTTAACCCGTTTGTGCCGTTGCTGAACTTGGTGATGAACAGCCGTGACCACCGCAAGATTGTGGTGGTGGATGGAAAAACCGCCTTTACCGGCGGTTTTAACCTGGCAGATGAGTACATTAACCAAAAAGAGCGCTTTGGCTATTGGTGCGATACCGGCGTGCGGCTGCAGGGCCCCGCGGCGTGGAGCTTTGCCACGATCTTTCTGGAGCTGTGGGCCAGCCAGCGCCCCGACGATCCCGGTCTGGATGCTTACCGCGAGGAGCAGCCGTTCCCGGCGGAAGAGCCGACGATCGGCCTTGTGCAGCCCTACAGCGACAGCCCGGTGGACGATGAGAATGTTTCCAAAAATGTCTACCTGGACCTGATCACCCAGGCGCAGGAAACGCTGTGGATCACCACGCCGTACCTAATCTTGGATAACGCCACCATGACGGCACTGCGCTTGGCCGCAAAGCGCGGCGTGGATGTGCGCATTTATACCCCCGGTATCCCGGATAAAAAGATGGTTTACCAGCTGACCTGCAGCTACTTTGAGCCGCTGATCCGCTCCGGGGTCAAGATCTACACCTTCACGCCGGGCTTTCTGCACGCAAAAACCTGGCTGGTGGATGGCAGGATCGCCGTGGTTGGGTCCATCAATCTGGACTACCGCAGCCTGTACCTGCATTTTGAATGTGCCGCCCTGCTGTATGGCTGTGCCGCGCTGGCCGATGTGGGCGAATTTATGATGCAGCTGGAAAAACAGTCCCATCTGGTAGAGCTGAAAGAATGCCGCACCAGCGCGCCGGGCCTGATGGTATCCGCCTTGCTGCGGCTGCTGGCACCATTGTGCTGATAGAGCTGACTCTTGTGTTTACCCAGTAGGTAGGGGCGCTTACGGATTTGCTTATGGCATCCACCACAAGGTTTCGGAATGGTCAAGACCGTTCCCTACAGAGTTTGTTGTAACAGGTGGCAGATATTTGTGGCGCATCCCCCACCGTAGGGGCGCACATTGTGCGCATGCTTCGTGTTCCGAACCACTCTGCTATGCGGGCCGATGATGAGCAGCGGCCCCTACAGATTGCCTGCAGTGCTTGCGGCAAACAATGGGTTTTCTCCGGCAGAATGTGGACGTTTGCACCCCAGCATGCACCAAACGGCAAAGAACAACAGATAAACAACAGTAGTACAACAAAGCATGCGCTTTGCAGTGTTCCTGAAATGACAGAAATGATTTCAGAAACCTGTGAAGCGCATGCTGTTTATTTTTACCCCAAAACGGGCAAAAAATGCTGACAGGATGCACAAGCGCAATACATAAAAACTAACAATCCTGTACAAAAGCAAAAGCACAAACTAAAATTCTGAAATTATGTTACAGAATTCTGTTGACAACTTGAGGTTGTTGTGCTATGATGCAGATGTTCCCAAAAGGACCTGCTGCACTGGCGGGAACAAAACCCGGCGGGGGCTGCCACCCCTGCCAGAAAGAAGGGATGCTTTGGAAAAGATCACGGCAGAGCGCGTGCTGGCGGAACTGGCAGAGATCGCGTTTGCCGACCTGGGGGCCGAACCTGCCCCGCCCGTAAAAGTGGGCGATAAGCTGCGTGCGCTGGAGCTGATTTATAAGTATCTGGGCCTTGGCGATGGCGCTGCAGCGGAGGAGCCCGTTGTGATTGTGGATGAAGCACCCACCGAGCAGGAGGTGACGCCATGAGGGTGCGCATCCGGGATGTGGTAGCGCCGGTGTTCTGGCCGGTGCACCGCGCCATTGCCCGCGGCACAGTTCAGGAACTGGTGGCCAAGGGCGGGCGCGGCAGCGGCAAATCCAGCTATATTTCCATTGAGCTTGTTTTGCAGCTGCTGCGCCACCCCGCCTGCCACGCGGTGGTGCTGCGCAAGATCGGCGGCACGCTGCGCACCAGTGTGTATGCGCAGATCCAGTGGGCCATTGGGGCGCTGGGGCTGGCAAAGCAGTTCCGCTGCACCGTCAGCCCTATGGAGTGTACTTATCTGCCCACAGGGCAGAAGATCCTCTTTTTTGGCACCGACGACCCCGGCAAGCTGAAAAGCATCAAGGTGCCATTTGGAGCCATCGGTCTGGCCTGGTTCGAGGAGCTGGACCAGTTCGACGGCCCCGAGGAGGTGCGCAGTGTGGAGCAGAGCGTGTTCCGCGGCGGCAGCTTTACCCTGGCATTCAAAAGCTTCAACCCGCCGGCATCGGGGCGCAGCTGGGCCAACCGTTATGCGCTGGAACAGCGCCCCGGCAAGCTGGTGCACCACTCCACCTACCGCGACCTGCCGCCCGCCTGGCTGGGCGAACGCTTTTTGACGGATGCCGCCCACCTGGAACAGACCAACCCCACGGCGTTCCGCCATGAATATTTGGGCGAAGCGGTCGGCTGCGGCACGGCAGTGTTTGGCAACATCCAGCTGCAAACCCTGACAACCGAACAATGCCAGAGCTTTGACCGGGTGTACCACGGGGTGGACTGGGGCTGGTATCCGGACCCCTGGGCCTACAACGCTGTGCATTACGATGCCGCCCGCCGCACCCTGGTGATCTTTGACGAGCTGACCCGCCGCCGCACCCCCAACCGGGAAACCGCCCGCCTGCTGCTGGACCGCGGACTGGACCGCACGGCGCTGCTGACCGCCGATGCCGCGGAACCCAAAAGCTGTGCGGACTACCGCGCGGCGGGCCTGCCGTGCCGGGCGGCAGTCAAAGGTCCCGGCAGTGTGGCCGCCGGGATGAAGTGGCTGCAAAGCCTGAACGCTATCATCATTGACCCCGTGCGCTGCCCCGAAACTGCAGCCGAGTTTACCGGCTATGAATACCTGCGGGATGCGCGAACCGGGGAGGTGACCAACGCCTGGCCGGACGCCGACAACCACCACATTGACGCGGTGCGCTATGCGCTGGAAAGCGTGTGGCGGCGGCGCGGCAGCTGAACCCACAAATAGGAAAGAAGGAATGGATTGAAAAGTTACTTGGAACAGGCATTCGGCCGGGGAGATGTGACCTCGGCCCGGATGCAGGCGGCCATCCGGGAATGGCTGAACCTTTATTACGGCACCCAGTCCCCCGGCGAGGACGCCGCCGACCGGCTGGCGGTGCTGGTGGTCAGCAAGCTGTGCCGTACCGTGTTTGCGGAGTATGAAAGCAGGACCGCCGAAGCCCTGGCCCCCAGCCTGCAGGCGCTGGATGCCGTGCGGGTGCAGGCCATGCAGTACGCACTGGTTGGCGGTGAATGCCTGCTGAAACCGGTGCTGCATGGCCGCGGGTTTGACTTTGTGCCCATCCGGCGGGACTGTTATGCACCCCTTGGCCGCGATGCCCACGGCGCTTTGACCGGCGTGGGCACCATGGAGGTGCTGCGCCACGATGGCCGCGGCTACCTGCTGCTGGAGCGCCGCACCGCTGGGGCGGACGGCCTGACCATCGAGACCCGCTTGTTTGAGCTGGCGGGTGAGGCGTTAGGCCGGGAGTTACCGCTGGCGACGCTGCCCGCCACCGCCCAGCTGCAGCCAAGTTTGCTGCTGCCGGGGGTGCGGGGCGTTGGTCTGGCTGCACTGCGCACCCCGCTGCTGAACTGTGTGGATGGCGGCCCCGACGCCGTGGCGGTATATGCCCCTGCCGCCGGCTTGATGCACAGCGCCGCCCGGCTGGAATACCAGATGCGGCAGGAGTTTGAAAACGGTGCTTCCCGTGTGTTTGCCTCGGAGGACCTGCTACGGGAGGATGGCTATGGCCGCCGCACCTTGCAGGATGATCTTTTCATCGGCCTGCCGGATGACCCCGCCAACGTGGGAGTGACGGTGTACAGCCCGCAGCTGCGGGTGGAACAGTTTTTGGCCCGCAAGCAGGATATCCTGCGCAGCTGCGAAAGCCTGATCGGTTTCAAGCGCGGCATTTTGAGCGAGGTGGAAGCCACCGAGCGCACCGCAACGGAAATCACCTCCAGCGAGGGCGATTATAACCTGACCATCCAGGAATTGCAGGCTATGTGGCAGAACGGTGCCGGCCAGGCGCTGGAACTGTGCGCCGCGCTGGGCAAGGTGTACGGCATGCCGGGCCTGAGTTTTGACGCCGGGAAAGACCTGACGATGGACTGGGGCGATGGCGTGCTGTTTGACCGCACCCGCACCTGGAACGAGTACATGAGCATGGTAACATCCGGCCTGCTGCGGCCGGAACTGGCCCTTGCCTGGTACTTTGACCTGCCCCATGCCGATGCCGCCCAGCTGGCAAAGATCCGTAAGGAGCTGATGCCGCAGGCAGCACAAGCGGCCCCCGCAAACAACGAAGAAAAGAAAGGAGAAACCCAGATTGGAGCATAAATCGACAACCCCCACCGCACAGCCGGTGCAGCCCGCACCCTATGCCGCCGGAACCGGCAGTGCCCCGCTGCTGAACCGTGAAGCGGAATTTGCCTGCATGAGCTACCGGGAGCGCCTTGCCTTAAAGCACAGCGACCCCGATACCTACCGCCGCCTGCGGGAAAAGTAAGCGGGACGAATAGACTTGCCGCAGACCGTCGAAAAGTGATTCGTAGGGGCGCAGTGTGCGCCCGCCGCCATTTGCCATGAGCAAGACGCTCTAAAATAATGCTGCAACGCTGAACCTGCGGGTAAACATTGCTCGCCCCCGCATGCTCTACAAGGCAAAAGGCAAAATTTGAGGAAATACCGCATAATTCTAAGTGCCGATACGGCGAGCGAGGTGCGGCAGATGCTAAGCCAAAAGCGCAGATAATACTGGATGTATTATCGAGCATTTTGGCAACGCAGATGCCGTGCCGCAGCCGCCGGAGCGGTGCTTAAGCCGTAAGGCGGGAATTGTGCGGTGTTGCCTTGAACTTTTCGATAAGCTGAACGGGTCAAATAGACCCGCAAAAATTGATTGATTAAAGGAGAAATTCTATGGCAGATACTTATACCAAAATTGCTGATTTGATCGACCCGGAAGTGATGGGGGACATGGTGTCCGCCCGAATCCCCAAAAAGCTGCGCGTGGCACCCTTTGCCAAGGTGGATGATACCCTGGCCGGTGTCCCCGGCGATACCATCACGGTGCCCGCCTATGCCTACATCGGCGATGCCGACATTGTGGCCGAGGGCGAGGCTGTGACCATTGAAAAGATGACGACATCCACCCGCAAAGCCACCGTAAAAAAGGCCATGAAGGGCATTGGCCTGACCGATGAAGCGGTGCTTTCCGGCTACGGCAACCCGGTGGGGGAGGCCAACACCCAGCTGGCCATGGCTATTGCCGCCAAGATCGATAACGACTGCATGGATGTGCTGCAGACCGCTACCCTGACCTATGATGGCTCGGCGGGCATTATCAGCTATGCGGGCGTTGTGGATGCGGTGGACGCCCTGCAGGAAGAGCAGGCCACCGAAAAGGTAATCTTTGTTCATCCTAAACAGGTGACCCAGCTGCGAAAGGACGCCGAATTCACCAGCACGGACAAGTACCCCGCCAATGTGCGGATGTCCGGCGAGATCGGCTCCATTGCGGGCTGCCGTGTGGTGCCCAGCAAAAAGGTGCCGCTGGTGGAGGTTGGCTCCGGCAAAACCAAGTGCTATGCCTGCCCTATCATCAAGCTGGAAGCCGACCACGACAACGAGGACGAGGTGCCCGCTCTGACCATTTACCGCAAGCGCGCGGTGAATGTGGAAACCGAGCGCAAACCCAAGATCCGCACCACCGAGATCACAGCGGACGAATTTTACGTTGCCGTGCTTTCCAACGAGGCCAAGGTGGTGCTGGCAAAGTTCAAGGCCTAAGGTGTATCTGAAAACAAAGGGCAATGCCGCATAATTCTAAGTGCCGATACGGCGAGCGAGGTACGGCAGATGCTAAGCCAAAAGCGCAGATAATACTGGATGC